>DATCFQ010000513.1:0-4905 GCA_036509495.1 Caulobacteraceae bacterium | reverse complement strand
TCAGCTGCATGCCGCCGTCCGGCCGCGGCGCAGCGCTGCGCTTGCGCCGGGACGCGACGGAGCGCGGGGACTGCTCGGCCTGGCTCACCAGATTGGCCTCTCCAAGGCGACGGGAATCGGCATTCGACGTCCCTAACGGTCTAGCTCCGGGGACAGTTCAACGCCAATCCAGGGGCGGGCGCGGGGCGCGCCGTCAGCCGTGCCGCCGCAGGCCGAAGCTTCGCCTTGACAACTATTAGCACACTACCATACTCGTTGCCCAACGATACAGTGTATTGCGTTTGCGCGAGTACCCCGGAGACCAGACGCCTGAAGGCGCGTCGCCGGGAAAGGGAGGACGGCCGCGCATTGCGGCAGAATCACAGGCAGGAGGGGTGCGTCATGACCTATGATGGGTCGCGTGGCGATTGCGGCAATCTGGCTCTAGGCGGGGGCCGTCGCATTCGGCGCCGCAACATTCTTTCAGGCGCATCCGCGATCGCTCTGGCGGCGGCGGTGGTCGCGACCCTCGGATTCGCCGGAGGCGCGCGCGCGGCCGACAATCCGCCGGCGAGTTCGGGTCCCTCGGTCGGCGAAGTGCTGGTCACGGCCACCAAATCGGCCCAGGCGGTCGACGTCTCCAAGGTGGCGATCAGCGTCTCCGCCTACAGCCAGCAGGCCCTCGACAACGCCGGCGTGGTGACGCTGCAGGACCTGTTCACCCGCACGCCGGGCGTGAACTTCACCAAGCAGGCGGCCTTCGGCAGCGGCTTCACCTCCATCGCCATCCGCGGCATCCAGTCGCGCACCAGCCAGCCGACCACCGGCGTCTATATCGACGACACCCCGCTCTACAGCTTCGGCAACAACACCAATCTGGGCGGCAGCAACGCCTACCCAATCATCTTCGACCTGGCGAGCGTCGAGGTGCTGCGCGGTCCGCAAGGCACCCTGTTCGGGTCGGGCTCCGAAGGCGGCACGGTCCGCTTCCTGACCAACGAGCCGAGCGTCAGCCGCATGAGCTTCTACGGCAAGGCCGAAGTCTCCGGCACCCAGGACGGCGGCCTGAACTACGAGGGCGGGGCCGCCGAGGGCGGTCCGCTGATCGACGGCAAGCTCGGCTTCCGGATCAGCGCCGACTACCGCCATGACAGCGGCTATGTCGATCACTGCGTTCCCGCCGTCCGCATGGCCGGATGCGCGTCGGTTTCGCAGACGGACGCCAATACGGCCGACTCCACCGTGCTGCGCGGCGTCATCCTCTGGAAGCCCATGGACTGGCTGTCGATCGAGCCCTCGTTGCACTACCAGAAATTCCACCAGGCCAACCCCAGTGAATACGAGGTCGCCGTTTCCGACCCCGACAATGGGGTGTTCCGCCAGGCCCACTCCAAGAATGAGCCGGTCACCGACCAGCTGTTCATTCCATCCCTCAAGGTGCAGGCCGATCTTCCGGGCGTGGTTGCGACGTCGTCGACCTCATATGTCTGGCGCAAGAACAGATTCTACACCGACTATACTCAATATCAGGACTTTTTCTTCTTCGACAATCCATACCCGCTGACGGGCGCGCCGGACGACTATGGCCTGGGCATCTATGGCATCACCCAGAACGACGTCTCCGAGGAGTTCCGGCTCGCGTCAAACAACCCCGGTTCGCGCCTGACCTGGGTCGTCGGCGGCTTCTTCGACGTCTCGCGTGAAATCGACTACGCCCACGTGATCCACCCCGATCTTCCGGACCTGATCTTCTCGAACTTCGGGGCCACGATTTCGCAGGTCCTGGGCGTGGATCCCTACCAGGGCATCTATGTCGCCTACAACAACGTCCAGACCACCGACAAACAGGAAGCCGTGTTCGCCAACGCCGACTATGCGGTGACCGACACCGTCAAGGTGACGGTCGGCGGCCGCTACGCTCACTACAGCGAGCACGTGAACAGCTTCATCGCCGGCCCGTTCAACGCCACCAACGGCGAGACCTTCATCGGCGACACCGGCGGCAACACCTTCGACCCCAAGGCCGCCATCACCTGGCAGCCCGACGCGTCGAGCCTGTTCTATATCTCGGGCGCCAAGGGCTATCGTCCCGGCGGCTACAATCCGCAGGTGAACAACTCCTCGCCGGCGTGCCAGGCGGTGTTGCAGGGCGAAGGCCTGACGGTGCCGCGCACCTACGCTCCGGACTCGATCTACAGCGTGGAAGTCGGCGCCAAGGAGCGTTTGTTCGACAACCACCTGGCGATCGATTTCAGCGTCTATCACAACAACTGGAACAACATTCAGCTGTCCGAACAGATCGCTGGCTGCGGTTTCGGCGCCATCCTGAACCTGGGATCGGCGGTGACGCAGGGCTTCGACGCGGCCATCCAGTCCCAGATCGGCGACCACATCAAGGTCGGCGTGGCGGTCGGCTATACGGACGGCTACTTCACCAAGAACGCCTTCGTCGGCAAGCCGTCCGACCAGGCCGTCGCCAAGGGCGATCAGATTTCGGGCCTGTCCGCCGGCCCGGCCATCCCGCCTTGGACCATCACCGGCACCTTCGAGTACGATTGGATGATGGCCGGTCGTTCCACCTATGCGCGGATCGAAGACACCTACCACAGCAAGAACTACGGCCCGTTCAGCCAGCAGAACCCGGCCAACAACGTCGACTACGATCCTGAGGTGCCGGACGAGCCGGCGAACAACATCGTCAACCTCAGGCTCGGCATGTTCGTCGGGCCGCAGGCCAATCTGTCGTTCTTCGTCGACAACCTGGCCAATGCGCATCCGCAGATGTCGACGTTCCACGTCGGCCAGCGGTCGCCGGGCGACGCCGACCACCGCTACTTCGCCAACACCTTCACCCCGCGCACCGTGGGCGTGAATCTGGTGGTGCACTACTAGGGCCTGTTCGGGCCTTAAGACGAATACTGGAGAACAGCCATGGTCCCTCCGCAGCGCGTGATGCTGAAGTTCGGGGGGGCCATGGCGGTCCTCGCCTTGGCCATCGGCCTGGCGCCCACCCAGGCGGGGGCGGCCGATCCGCTTCCCTATCCCGACATCGCCGACGTCTCGCACGCCTCGCCGGGCGCGGCCGCGAACTTCCGCGCCTTCTTCGTTCCCAAGAGCGCCCACGATCCCAAGGCGCTGATGGCCCGGTTCTCGAGGACCGGGGTGCTCTACATCGACGCGACCTCGTCCGGCGTCTGGCCGACCTGGGAGTCGCTGAACGCCATCTTCTCGGGCTTCCTGCCCAAGGCGCCGCCCGCCGCGCTATCCTACCCGCTCCGCATCGACGGCGACGAGAAGAGCGCGGTCGTGGCGTTCGTGGATACGCCCCAGCTGTTCGGGCGCGAACTGCGGATCCTGGGCGCGGTCAGTTTCGACAAGGACGGCCGGGTGATCCGCTGGATGGACTACTGGGACGGCCGCAGCTCGGGCGCCAAGAACACCATCGGACCCAACTATCCCACCGATTTCCACGACGACGTGGGCAACGCCACGGGGCGGATCGCCGAGGTGACCAGGCGGCTGGAACAGCTCTTCGCCGCCGGCGACGCCGAGGCCGCCGCCGCCATGTTCAGCCCGGATGGGACCTTCGAGGACATGGCCCTGCACAACCAGATCCTCGGCCGCCTAGCCATCGGACGCTACCTGAAGCGCGCGCTTCCCAAGGCGCCCTATGGCCCGGGCGCCGCCCTGGCCCACGTGGTCGGCTTCGACCGGGGTGGCGGCTATGAATGGAAGGCGGCTCCGTCGTTTCCGATGAGGCGCGGCGACACGGCCGTCGAGCTGGACGCGCGCGGCCTGATCACCCGGCTGACCGTGGTCTATGACAGCTCGCTGCTCAGCGAGGCCGACTATCGTTCGATGGCCCAGCTCTCGATCGAGCCCTGACCGGAGCCGCCGGCTCTAGATCACCATCAGGTCCTGGCCGACGATCACCTCGCCCCTGAAGCCGCCGCTGCGCACCGCGGCCGTCCACTGGGCGTCGCTGACGCCGGTGATCGGCACCAGGTGAGCCAGCACCAGGGTCTTGACCCCGGCCTCGGCGGCGATGCGGCCGACCTGTTCGGCCGGGGAATGCGAGCGCATCAGGTGGGCCCAGAGCTTGTCGCGGTCGGCGGCGATGGCCGAGCCCCCCGTCGTGCGGCTGGCGACGGCGGCGACCTCTTCCTGCATGGCCTGCAGGTACATGGCCTCGTGCACCAGCACGTCCGCGCCCTTGGCGAGCTGGGCGACCGATTCCACGGGCGTGGTGTCGCCCGAGAACACGATCGAGCGGTCGGGGAAGTCGAAGCGGTAGGCCAGGGCCGGGACCACCGGCGGGTGGTTCACGATGGCGGCGGTCACCCTCATGTCGCCGGAGGTCATCACCGGACCGGCCGATGAGATTTCGTGGGTGATCACCGGGCCCATGGGCTTGTGGCCGATGTCCTCGAGCCAGATGTCCACGTCGGGCTTCAGCGCCTCGAGATAGTCGGCGGTCATCCGCTTCAGCGGCGGCGGTCCGTAGAGACCGAGCGGCGCCTCCATCCCGGCGTACCAGGCGAAGTAGATCAGCGTCCCCAGCTCGATGTTGTGGTCGGGATGGTGGTGGGTGATGAAGATGTCGCGGATGTCCTGCAACTGCACGCCTGCGCGGACCAGCTGCTCGGTCACCCCGTAGCCGCAGTCCACCACGTGCGCCGCCCCGCCGTGCAGGATCACGTTGGAGGTCATGTAGCGCGATCGGCCGACCGAGGGTCCTCCCAGGGTTCCCAGCAGGACCAGCTTGGTGGCCCTGGTCTGCGCCGAGGCGCGGAGGGCCGCGGGGAGGGCGGCCAGGCCCGGCAGCGCCAGGGCGCCCCTCAGAACAGTCCGTCGGCAAGGCGTGGTCATCGGAGGGCGCTCACGGGTTGGAGGCTCGTGTGGCGGGCGCAGGGCCGCACGGTCGCC
>DATCFQ010000512.1:0-7294 GCA_036509495.1 Caulobacteraceae bacterium | reverse complement strand
ACCGGCACCGGGATCGGCACGTTGATGCCCACCATGCCGACCTCGACGCGGGCGGCGAAGTCGCGGGCGGCGCGGCCGCTCTGGGTAAAGATGGCGACGCCGTTGCCGTACTGGTGGCGCGAGGGCAAGGCGAGGGCCTCCTCGAAGCTGGAGGCGCGGACGATCTGCAGCACCGGCCCGAAGATCTCCTCGCGGTAGGTGCGCATCTCGGGGGTCACCCTGTCGAACAGGGTGGGGCCGATGAAGAAGCCCTGCTCATAGCCCTGCAGCCTGAAGTCGCGCCCGTCGACGATCAGCTCCGAGCCCTCGTCCGCCGCCATCTGGATGTAATCGGTCACCCGCTGTTTGTGCGCGGCGCTGACCACCGGCCCGTATTGGGCGTCCGGATCGGTGGAGATTCCCACCTTCAGGGATGCCATGGCGTCCACCAGGCGTTCGCGCAACGCATCGGCGGTGCGCTCGCCGACGGGGACCACCACCGGCAGGGCCATGCAGCGCTCTCCGGCCGAGCCGAAGGCGGCGCCGGTGATCTCCTTCACCGCCTGGTCGAGGTCGGCGTCGGGCAGGACGATGCCGTGGTTCTTGGCCCCGCCCATGGCCTGGACCCGCTTTCCGTGCGCGGCGCCCGTGGCATAGACATACTGGGCGATGTCGGCGGAGCCGACGAAGCTCACCGCCGAAATGCCGGGATGGGCCAGGATGGCGTCGACCGCCGACTTGTCGCCGTGCACCACGTTCAGGATCCCGGGAGGCGCGCCGGCTTCCAGCATCAGCTCGCCCAGCCGGACCGGGACTGACGGATCCTTTTCGGAGGGCTTGAGGATGAAGGCGTTGCCGCAGGCGATAGCCACCCCGAACATCCACATCGGGATCATGGCGGGGAAGTTGAACGGGGTGATCCCCGCAACCACGCCCAGGGGCTGGCGCAGCGAATAGACGTCGATGCCCGGGCCCGCGCCCTCGGTGTATTCGCCCTTCAGGGCATGAGGGATGCCGCAGGCGAACTCGATGACCTCCAGCCCCCGCTGGATGTCGCCGCGGCTGTCGGCCAGCACCTTGCCGTGCTCGGACGAGAGCAGCCCCGCCAGCTCTTCCATCCGCGCCTCGACCAGGCGCTTGAACTCGAACATCACCCGCGCGCGGCGCTGGGGATTGGTGGCCGCCCAGCCGGGTTGGGCCTCGGCGGCAGACCGGACCGCGGCGCCGATCTCCTGGTCGGAGGCGAAGGCGACCCGCCCCTGCGTCCCGCCGGTGTTGGGCTCGAAAATGTCGCCGAAGCGCCCCGAGCGGCCGGGGACGCGCGCGCCTGAGATGAAATGGTCCACAGTCCGCAAGGCTGGGCCTCCTGGTTTGGACGGCGCCGGTCTATCAGCGCCGCCGGAGCTTCGCGACACCGGATTTCCAAATCCGTGGCGTGGGACGCAAGCTTCTGCTGAATTGCCGCCGATGCCGAGCCCGACCATTCCCGACGCCGATCCGGCCGGCCGCGAGGCCTGGCTGAAGGCGGCGGCGCGGACGCTGAAGGGCGCGCCGATCGCAAGCCTCGCCACGCGGACGGTCGACGGGATCGAGATCGCGGCGCTCTACGATGGAGGCGTCGCTCCCGATTGTCTGCCGACGGCAGCCGGCTGGGACATCCGCGCCTTAATCGACGCGGACCACGCCGCGGAGGCCAACGCCCTCGGGCTGGAGGCCCTGGGCGGCGGGGCGACCTCCCTGCTGCTCGTCGTCGATGGGTCGGGCGTCGGCTCACCCGCCGACATGGCGCGGGTGCTGCAAGGCGTGGTGCTCGAGGCCGGGCCCGCGGCGCTGGACGCCGGCCTCCTGGGCCCGCTCGCCGCGGAGTGGCTCGGCGACGCAGCCAAGGGGTCGCCCGCCGCCAGGCTCGACTTCCACATGGATCCGCTGGGCGCCTTCGCCGAGGCTGGGCAAAGCCCCGGGCCGATCGAGGCGCACGTCGAGCGCGCCGCCGAGGTCGGAGCCGCCCTGGCCGGGACCTATCCGCACGCCTCCCTGTTGCTGGCGTCCGGCCGCGCGGCGCATGAGGCCGGCGGCTCGGCGGCGCAGGAGCTGGGCGTCATGGCCGCCGCCGGCGTGGCCTACGCCAAGGCCCTGGCCCGGGCCGGTCTGCCGCCCGAGGCGGCGTTCGGCCGGATCACCCTCGGCCTGTCGGTCGACTCCGATGTGCTGGTCGGAATCGCCAAGCTCAGGGCCGCGCGCCGGATCTGGGCGCGGATCGCGGCCGCCCTGGGAAGCCGCGCGCCCGCCCGGATCGAGGTCCGCTCCTCGCGGCGGATGCTGACCGCGGCCGACCCATGGACCAATCTGCTGCGCCTGACCCTGGCGGGCTTCGCGGGCGCGGTGGGCGGGGCGGACGCCATGATCCTCGGCGCCTTCACCGACGCCCTCGGCCGCCCGGCCGAGCGGGCCCGGAGGCTGGCGCGCAACACCCAATTGATCCTGAGCGATGAAGCCGGCCTCGGCCACGCCGCCGATCCGGCCGCCGGCGCCTGGGCGCTCGAGGCGCTGAGCGACCAACTCGCACGCCAGGGCTGGAGCATCCTGCAGGCCATCGAACAGCGAGGCGGTCTGGCCGCGGCCCTGGGCTCAGGTTTCATCACCGCAGAGGTGGCCGGCGTGCGCGCGGCGCGCGAGCAGGCGATCGGCGACGGGGTGCTGCCGATCCTCGGCGTCACCGATTTTCCGGATCCCGAGCCGCTGCCGGTCGAGACCCTGGCGCCCCGGGCCCCCCGAGGCCGCGCCGTCCCCGACATCCGCCTTCCCGGACCAGACAGCCGCTGCCCGCCGCTGACGCCGATCCGGGTCTCGGTTTTGGCCGAGGACATCGCCAGGGACCTGGCGCCATGAGGGCCGGCTATCTTTTCCTCCCCTATGGGGAGAAGAGAGGATGATCGGCTTTCCCGACTTTGCGACGCTCGACTTCGATGCGGTGGCTCTCGCCGCGCCCGAGCCCGGCCCAGACGAGGTCTGGCGGACGCCCGAGGGCATCGATGCGCCGGCGCACGTCGGGGCCGAGGCGTTGGAGGGGCTCTCGGATCCCGGCTATCCCGGCGTTCCGCCTTACGTCCGCGGTCCGTATCCGACCATGTATGTGACCAATCCCTGGACGCTTCGCCAATACGCCGGCTTTTCCACCGCCGAGGAGTCCAACGCCTTCTATCGGCGCAACCTGGCGGCCGGGCAGAAGGGCCTGTCAGTGGCCTTCGATCTGGCCACCCACCGCGGCTACGATTCCGACCATGAGCGCGTGAAGGGCGACGTCGGCATGGCCGGCGTGGCCATCGATTCCATCTACGACATGCGCACCCTGTTCGACGGCATCCCGCTGGACCAGATCAGCGTCTCGATGACCATGAACGGCGCGGTGCTGCCGATCATGGCCCTCTACATCATCGCCGCCGAGGAGCAGGGCGTCGCGCCAGAGCAGCTTTCAGGGACCATCCAGAACGACATCCTGAAAGAGTTCATGGTGCGCAACACCTACATCTATCCGCCCGAACCCTCGCTCAGGATCGTCGCCGATATCTTGGCGTATTGCGCGGAACGGATGCCGCGGTTCAATTCGATCTCGGTATCTGGCTACCATATGCAGGAGGCCGGCGCGACGGCCGACCTGGAGCTGGCCTACACCTTGGCCGACGCCATCGAGTATGTGCGCACCGGGGTGACGGCCGGGCTGGATGTCGACGCCTTCGCCCCGCGGCTCAGCTTCTTCTGGGGCGTCGGCATGAACGCCCTGATGGAGGTCGCCAAGCTGCGCGCTGCCCGGCGGCTGTGGGCCGAGCTGATGGCCGAGTTCGCGCCCAAGGACCCGCGCTCCTCGATGCTGCGCTGCCATTGCCAGACCTCCGGCTGGAGTCTGGCGGCGCAGGACGTGTTCAACAATGTCGCCCGCACCGCCATCGAGGCCATGGCCGCGGTGTTCGGCGGGACCCAGTCGCTGCACACCAACGCCCTGGACGAGGCCATCGCCCTGCCGACCGATTTCTCGGCCCGCATCGCCCGCAACACCCAGCTCCTGTTGCAGCTGGAGAGCGGGATCGCCTGCACGGTCGATCCGTGGGGCGGGTCCTGGCGGCTGGAGCGGCTGACCCACGATCTGGCCGAACGGGCGCGCGCCCACATCGTCGAGGTCGAGGCCATGGGCGGCATGGCCAAGGCGATCGAGGCCGGCCTGCCCAAGCGCCGGATCGAGGAGGCGGCGGCGCGGACCCAGGCCCGCATCGACATCGGCGAACAGGCGGTGATCGGGATGAACCGGCATCGTCCGGAGCAGCTCGACGCCATCGCCACACTCAGGATCGACAACACCGCCGTGCGCGAGCAGCAGATCGAAAAGCTGAAGCAGCTCAAGGCTGAACGCGATAATGCTGATGTGCAGAAAAAGCTTACGGCCCTGACCGACGGCGCCCGCACAGGCGCCAATCTGCTGGCCCTGTCGGTGGAGGCGGCGCGCGCCAAGGCGACGGTGGGCGAGATCAGCCTCGCCCTGGAAGCGGCGTTCGGACGCCACCGGGCCACGCCCGAAGGCGTCCGCGGCGTCTATGCCCGCGAGGCCGGCGCGGACGTCAAGGTGGCCTGCGCCAAGGCCATGATCCGGGCTTTCGCCGAATCCGATGGCCGTCCGCCGCGGATCCTGGTCGCCAAGCTCGGCCAGGACGGCCACGACCGCGGCCAGAAGGCGGTGGCCAGCGCCTTCGCCGACTTCGGCTTCGAGGTGGAGATCGGGGCCCTGTTCCAGACTCCCGGCGAGGCCGCCGAGGACGCCGCGGCCAAGGCCGTGCATGTGCTGGGCGTCTCCACCCTGGCCGCCGGCCATATGACCCTGACGCCCGAGCTGATGGACGCGCTCGATGCGCGGGGCCAGGGCGAGCTGATGGTGGTGCTGGGCGGCGTCATTCCGCCGGAGGACGTTCAGGCGCTGCTGGACATGGGGGTCGCCTGCGTCTTCGGCCCCGGCACGCCGGTGGCGGAGGCCGCCATCGAGGTGCTGGACCGGCTGAACCTGAGGCTCGGCTACGCCCAGGCGGACCGGATCTAGGCCCCCCCCGGCGCATTTTCTCCGGCCGAGCTGAAACCGGCGGTCGCAGCCGGTCGTTGGCCTTTGGGGGGCGTGCGCCCAATCGGGAGTTCCGTCATGAACGTCAACAGCTGCATGAGCACGGACGTGCGCGTCGCCGCGCCCCACGAGTCCATCCGCCAGGCCGCCCGGCTGATGAAGGAGATCGACGCCGGCATCCTCCCGGTGGGCGAGAACGACCGGCTCGTCGGCATGATCACCGACCGCGACATCGCCGTGCGCGCGGTGGCCGACGGCAAGGGCCCCGACACCACCGTCCGCGACGTGATGAGCCAGGAGGTGCTCTATTGCTACGCCGACGAGGGGCTGGACGACGTCGCGCGGCAGATGCGCGAACTGCAGATCCGCCGCATGCCGGTGCTGAACCGCGACAAGCGGCTGGTCGGGATCATTTCCATCGGCGATCTCGCCCTCACCGACGACGATGGAACCGGCCGCGCGGCCGAGGCGCTGGAAGGCGTCTCCCAGCCCGGCGGCATGCACACTCAGGGGTGACCCGGACGGCGCGGCCCGAGCGCGGGCGCGATGTACGCCCCGGAGTCCTGCATGGCGATCGGGCGCACGTGCTCGTCCAACGCCTGCAGGAATGACGTTGCGTTCGACATGAAGGCGAAGTGGCCGCCGTCGATGAGGATCATCGCTTTTCGCGGCGCCTGGATCTTCTGGAAGTAGGCCTCGGCCAGGTCGGGCGGGGCCAGGCGGTCGTCGCGTCCGTCGATGATGAAGAACGGCGTCGGCATCTGGTAGCCGAGCGACGGCAGGTCGATCGCTTCGTAGGTCCGGTGCAGCCGTTCCAGCGAAAAGTCCAGGTGACCGGCCATGAGGTCGCGGAAGTCACCGAGCGAATAGCGCGGGTTGCGCAGCATCAGGGCGATGGAGGTGTACAGATAGGCGTCGTCGGCGCTGGCCAGGTAGCGGTTCAGCTGGCGGCGGACCACCTCGTCCTGGGCGTCCGTCGCGTACGGCGGCGGTCCCAGCCGCCGGACCTGATCGAGCGCCGTGGTCCTGTGGTCGGCGGCGAGCCGAGCCAGGGTGTAGGCGTAGCGGCTGCGGTCCAGTTCGACCGTATTCACCAGCTGGCCGGTCCCGACATAGGCCGAGAACAGCTCCGGGTGACGCTTCAGGAGACATACGCCGAGCGCGGATCCCCAGGAGTGGCCGAGCAGGACGATCTTGCGTTGTCCGACGCGCCGGCGGGCATAGTCGGCGACCTCCGCGCCGTCCTCGATCATCCGCTCGAGCGTCAGGTCCGGCGTCGCCTTGCCGTAGCGGCCATAGGTGCGTCCCGCCCCGCGCTGGTCCCATTGGACGACAGTGAAATCCTTCTCCCAGGGCCGCAGCAGGTAGGCGAGCTGGGAATAGGCGTCGCCCGGTCCGCCGTGGAGGACCAGGATCACCGGATTGCGCCGGTCCTGGCCGCGGATGGTGATCCATTGATCGATGCCGCCGATCCGTACGAAGCCGCGCTCGGCGATGCCATTGGGCGTGCGGATCGGGCCTTCGGCGTCCCGAACGGCCGCCGCGTCGGCGTCGAGCCGATGGTCTATCTCGTGGGCCGTCCGCCAGCTCACGCCCCAGCTGCTCAGAAAACCGAGCATGAGCCCGCCGGCGATGATGAGCAGGATGGCCACGCCGGCGGCCGCGAAGATCAGCACTTTCTTGATCATGTCCGTCAGGGCCCCAATCCGAGCGTGGCCGGTGTACAATTAGGCGAAGGCTAGGGACGGAGCAGCGGCGTGTCCGATCAGGTTCGCGGGCGAACACTTCCGTTTCGCGGTTGGCCACATGACCAGCCGGCCGGCGCGCGCGTGCTGCTGATTGGCCTCGCCGCTTCGGTCTTCATGGCCCTCGCGGCGCCCTTCGGCACGTCCGGCGAGCCGATCCTCGAGCGGCTGGCTTTCTGGCTGGTCGGAACCTTCGCCGCCTTCGCCGCCGCCCGGGCGCTCGACCTGCGCCTCACGGCGCTGCTGCCCGGGCGCGTCGGACGGGCAGGAAGGGCGGCGGCGCTGATCGCCATCATCACCGTTCCGGCGGCGGTGATCGCCTCAACCATCGCAGCCCAGATCCAGCATCGCCCGATCGACTGGAGTCTCTGCCTGAAGACCATGCCGCAGATCGCCATGGTCGGAGCGGGCTTCTCCGCGGTGCTGATGCTGGCCGATCGACCGCCGCGGCCCAAGATGGCCGCGGCTC
>DATCFQ010000511.1:0-18729 GCA_036509495.1 Caulobacteraceae bacterium | reverse complement strand
GGCCCAGCCAGAGCCGACGCCCGAGATGCGCCAGATGATGACGCAGGCCATGGGCGAGATGCGCCGGCACGTGGAGGACAACTTCGACTATGTCGGCGACGACTTCGCCGACGAGGCCCGGGCCATCCACGAGGGCCGCTCCGAGCAACGCGGCATCTATGGCGAGGCCACGCCCAAACAGGTGCGAGACCTGACCGAAGACGGCGTCCGCGTCGCCCCCCTGCCGCCCAAGCCGCGAGAGAAGCGGGAGATCAACTGAGCTCCCCCGCTCGTCCCGGTGGATCGGGGTTCAGCCCCGCGTCACCGCCATCAGGTAATTGACCTCGGCGTCGCCCGACTGGCTCCAGCGGCCGGTGAGCGGGCTGAAGCTGACCCCGAACGGTCCCTCGACCGCGACGTGCTCGCCCTCCAGCCAGCCGCGCATTTCCTCGGGACGCACGAACTTGTTCCAGTCGTGGGTGCCGACCGGCAGCCAGCGCAGCACGTGCTCGGCCCCGATCACCGCCAAGGCCATGGCCTTGGCGGTGCGGTTCAGGGTGGCGACGATCATCAGCCCGCCCGGCGCCAAGAGCCGCGCGCAGTCGCGCAGGAAGTGGGCAGGATCGGCCACGTGCTCGATCACCTCCATGTTGAGGATGACGTCGAACGGCGCGCTGTCTTCCTCGAGCAAAGTCTCAATGGTCGAGCACAGGTAATTGATCTGTAGGCCCGTTTCGGCCGCGTGCGCCTTGGCTGCGCCGATATTGCGTTCCGACGCGTCGACGCTGGTGACCTCGAAGCCCAGCCGGGCCATGGGTTCCGACAGCAGGCCCCCGCCGCAACCGATGTCGAGCAGCCTCAGCCCCTCGAACGGACGGCGCGCGCGGCCGTCGCGCCCGAAGCGCCCCAGCGCCCGGTCGCGGATGAAGCCCAGGCGCACCGGGTTGAACCTATGCAGCGGTGCGAACTTGCCCTTGGGATTCCACCAATCGGCGGCGAGGCGGGAAAACCGCTCGACCTCGGCGACATCGACGCTCGAGCCCTGGGCGTGGGTCATTCAGCGGATGAGCCTGATCTGCACGCCGATGTCCAGCGACGCCCAGGCGCGATCGGCGGTGAGCACCGGCAATCCTTCGCGCTCCGCCAGGGCGAGACAGGCGCGGTCGCCGAGGGAGAGACCGAGATGGCGGGTGGCCGATCTGAGCTTGGCGACCGCCGTCGCCGCCGGCGCATCAAACGCCACGATTCGATATCCGCCTCTCGCCGCCAGCTGGTCGGCCTCGGCAGGCGAATGACCGAGGTCGATGAGGCGGGTGGCGACCTCAGCCAAGTTGACGGTGCTGATTAGGGCGGCAGGAAACGCCGCCTCGGGGATCTCGCCGCCGCGCTCGTTCAGCAGGACGGCCAGCACGGCGGAGGAGTCGAGCACCCAATCAGCCATCGTCGCCCTTGAGGTAGGCCTGCGTTTCTTCCTCTTCTTTCGCGGCCTCCCGCCTCCGTTCCGCGATCAGCTCGTCGGACGCGAGGGGCTCGCCCGGCTTCCAGGGAGCAATCTTCGCCCGGGCCCTGCGCAGCGATTCCGCGGGACTGATGATCACAAAGCGATCACCTTCGAGGTCGGCAAGGAGGACGCCCCCTTCCCGGTAGCCGAGGGCCATCACCTCCTTGGGCAAGCGCACGACACCCCCCGGGCCTATCGGCAGCCTGAAGAAGTTTCCCAGGCGAACGCCGCCATCCGGCAAGGACTCGACGTCAATCTTTTCCGAAATCTCGACTGAACTCTGGGCCCCACGCTTCAGCTTGTCGCCTTCGAGCACGTTGCGGACGTGCTGGTAACTCTTGTGCAGAACCCGCGCGATCTCCGCACGCGAATAGCCGGCAGCGGCCAGAGCGCGGATGTTGTCGGCCACCGAGGCGTCGGCATGGACGAAATGGGCGGCGTCTTCAGCGAGCGGCATGAGTATGACCAGTCAATTAGTCAGTTACTTAAATGAACCCGGTCGGTCTTTCAAGCTGTTTGCACCCACCGCGTCCCGCCGCTAAAAGGCGCCGCTCCGCGCCGAACCTTGGCTGCGGATCTGCATTCAACGCAGTCCCTGAGGACGCCGACCCTCGTGTCTCGGCTGGTGATGAAGTTCGGCGGCACCTCGGTGGCGGACCTGGAGCGGATCGCCCGGGTCGCCCGGCTGGTGCAGGCCGAGACCCTGGCCGGCAAGCAGGTGGCCGTGGTGGTCTCGGCCATGGCCGGCCGCACCAACGAGCTGGTCGCCTGGACCGACGGCTCCGGCCGCGCCGCCCAGGGCGTAGCGGAGTCCGACGACGAATACGACGCGGTGGTCGCCTCGGGCGAACAGGTGAGCGCCGGGCTGCTGGCCATGAGCCTGCGCCACATCGGCGTGCGCGCCCGCTCCTGGATGGGATGGCAGGTGCCGATCCTGACCGACGAGACGCACGGCAAGGCGCGCATCGAGGATATTCCGCCCGAGAAGCTGGCCGAGGCGATGGAGGGCGGCGAGGTCGCGGTCATCGCCGGCTTCCAAGGCGTCACCAAGACCGGTCGCCTGACCACCCTGGGCCGGGGCGGCTCGGACACCTCCGCGGTAGCCATCGCCGCGGCGCTGGACGCCGCCTGCGATATCTATACGGACGTCGATGGCGTCTACACCACCGACCCGCGCATCGAGGAACGCGCCCGGCGCCTCGGCCGCGTCTCCTACGAAGAGATGCTGGAGATGGCCTCTCTGGGCGCCAAGGTGCTGCAGACCCGCTCGGTGGAGCTGGCCATGGCGCGCCGGGTCCCGGTGCGGGTCCTGTCGAGTTTTATCGAGCCCGGCGCCGACGCCCTGACCTCGGGCAGGGGCACCATCATCTGCGACGAGGAGGAGATCGTGGAGAAGCGGATCGTTTCGGGCGTGGCCTACAGCCGCGACGAGGCCAAGATCACCCTCTATGGGCTGCCCGACCATCCGGGCGTGTCGGCCAGGATCTTCGGCCAGCTGGCCGAGGCCAACGTCAACGTCGACATGATCGTCCAGTCGCACGCCCGGGGGGGCGACCAGGCCAATATGGAGTTCACCGTCGGCAAGCGCGACGCCGCGCGGGCTCGCGAGATCATGGGCGAGGCCAAGATCGCCATCGGCTTCGACGACGTCGCCGTCGACGAGAACGTCGCCAAGGTGTCGGTGATCGGGGTCGGCATGCGCAGCCACGCCGGCGTCGCCAACACCATGTTCAAGGCCCTGGCCGAAAAGGGCATCAACATCCAGGTGATCTCGACCTCCGAGATCAAGATCAGCGTGCTGATCGACGCGGCCTATACCGAACTCGCCGTGCGGGCCCTGCACGCCGCCTACGGCCTGGACCAGCTCTAGGGACCCCTTCGTCGCCGGTGCGTTTGCTCCGGCGCCATGCACGAAATATTCGCGCCTCGACGATAGGCGAAGCCGGGAGTCCTCAATTACTCCCCAAGCCCGCCGCGCCGGTCTAAGAACGCGCGCGAATACGGAGAGCATTGACCCATGGCCCTGCCGCCCGGCCTCGCCGTCCGCGGACCGCGCAGTCTGCTTCGGCAGATTCGCGAAGCCATGGCTGGCGCGGCCCCGGCCCAGTCCAAGCTCAACTCGGTGGTCCGCATCATCGCCCGCTCGATGGTGTCGGAGGTCTGCTCGATCTATCTGCGCCGGGCGTCCGGCGAGATGGAGCTGTTCGCCACCGAAGGCCTGGACCTGAACGCGGTCCACGTCACCCGCATGAAGCCCGGCGAGGGCCTCGTCGGCGAGATCATGCGCCAGGGCCGCCCGCTGGCCCTGTCGGACGCGCCGTCCCATCCGGCCTTCTCCTACCGCCCGGAGACCGGCGAAGACCCCTATCACGCCTTCCTGGGCGTGCCCCTGCTGCGCGGCGGGCGCACGGTCGGGGTGGTGGTGGTGCAGAACCGCACCGAGCGCGTCTACACCGAAGACGAGATCGAGGACCTGCAGATCATCGCCATGGTGCTGGCCGAACTGGTCGCCCAGGGCGAGCTGCTCGGCGGCGGCGAGCTCAAGGACGTCGAGATCGCGCCGCACCGCCCCGAGCGGCTGCGCGGGGTGCGGCTGGCCGAGGGCATCGCCTATGGCCAGGTGGTGCTGCACGAGGCGCCGGTCGCGCCCGAACAGCTGCTGTCGGACGACATCGGCCGTGAGGAAGAGCGGCTGCAGACCGCCATCAAGGCGCTGCAGGCCCAGATCGACGTGATGATCGAGGGCCAGCGGGGCATCGTCGGCGCCTCCTATGAGGTGCTCGAGGCCTACAGCATGCTGGCCCAGAGCCAGAGCTGGAACCACTCGCTGGAAGAGGCGGTGCGCTCGGGCCTCACCGCCGAAGCCGCGGTCGAGCGCGTGCGCTCCGAACACCGCGCCCGGCTGGGCCAGGCCCGCGACCCCTACATGCGCGAGCGGCTGCACGATCTCGAAGACTTGAACGACAGGCTTTTGAGACACTTATCCGGCAATGTTCACAAGACGCGCCTGCTTCCCGACGACGCCATCGTGATCGCGCGGAACCTCGGGCCGGCGGATCTGCTCGAGTACGACCGCACCAAGCTGAAGGGCATCCTCCTGGAAGAGGGCTCGCCGGCCAGCCACGCGGCGATCGTGGCCCGGGCGCTCGACATCCCCTGCGTCGGGCGGCTGCAGGGCCTGCGCGACCGCGTCTCGGAAGGCGATCCGGTGATCGTCGACGCCGACAATGGCGAGGCCTTCCTGCGCCCGCGGCCGGACGTCATCGAGGCCATCAACGCTCGCATGCAGGTCCGAACCCAGCAGCGCGCCGAATTCGCGCGGCTCAGAAACACCCCGCCCGAGACCCGCGATGGCGTGCACATCCACCTTCTGATGAACGCCGGCCTGGAACTCGACCTCGACATCCTGGTGGCCACCGGGGCGGAGGGCATCGGCCTGTTCCGCACCGAGTTCCAGTTCATGGTCGCCTCGGAACTGCCGCGCATCAACGCCCAGACCCAGCTCTATTCCCGCGTGCTGGACGCCGCCGGCGACATGCCGGTCACCTTCCGGACCCTCGATCTCGGCGGCGACAAGGTGCTGCCCTATCTGCAGGCCGACTTGGAGGACAACCCCGCCATGGGCTGGCGGGCGGTGCGTATGGGCCTGGATCGGCCGGCCCTGCTCAAGCTTCAGCTGAGGGCGCTGATCTCCGCCACGCGCGGGCGGGAGTTGCGGATCATGTTTCCGCTGATCGCCAACGTCGACGAGTTCCGGGCCGCCAGGGCGATGGTCGACGAGGAGATCGCTTGGGCGCAGCGCCGCGGCCGTGCGGCTCCGCGCCTGCTGCACGTGGGCGCGATGATCGAGGCGCCGTCACTGCTTTGGCATCTCGATGCGCTATTGGCGATGACCGACTTCGTGTCGGTCGGGACCAATGACCTGATGCAGTACATGTTCGCGGCCGATCGCGGGAACCCGCGTGTCTCGGATCGGTACGACCCTTTGTCGCCCCCCGCCCTCAGGGCGCTGAAAGCGATCTGCGACGCTTGCACGGACACGGGAACGCCTGTTTCGGTGTGCGGCGAGATGGCCGGCCGGCCGCTGGAAGCCTTCGCCCTTCTGGGCCTGGGCTTCGAGCGCCTGTCGATGCCGCCGGCCGGGATCGGGCCGGTCAAACGGATGGTGCTGTCCTGCGATCGCGAGGCCGCCCGGCGCGGCATGGCATCGATCTTGAAGGGCGCTGCAGGCACGGTCCGGAACGAGGTGGAGACCTTGGCGCGCAAGCTCAATGTGACGCTTTAGACCATTGAATTCCGAGGCCTAGGCTGATATCCACAATACAAGCTTAACAAAATTCGCGTAAGCTCTTGGGGTTGACCCTGAGGTCAAGAAACCCAAGGCAGAAATGAGGGCCAAAGTAGCCATGCCGCTGGATACGGGCGCGGTTACCCAGAACCTGTTGAGATCTGCGGGCGTCGACCTTCACCAGGTCGACGATCCGTCGACGACCGCTATCGAGGGCGCCCTGAGCATTGGCGCGGCGCTCAGAGCCACCCGGCAACGCAGCGGCCGCAGCCTGCAGGATCTGTCCGACTCCACCCGCATCAAGCGGGCCTATCTCGAGGCGCTCGAAGAGATGCGCCTGGAAGACCTGCCCTCCCGCCCCTTCACCATCGGCTATGTGCGCGCCTACGCCCGGGCCCTGGACCTGGATGCGGAAGCGGCGGTGCTGCGCTTCAAACAGGATGTTCCCGGCGACACCGAGCCGCTGCGCGCCCCGGTAGGCGTGCGCAAGCATTCGGACGTCCGCATCGCTCTCTTGGCCGGCGGCGGCGCGGTCGTCGTCTCGGCCGTGCTGCTGTGGAACCTCGCGCGCCATTCGATGGCCGAAGAGACCCCGCCTCCCGCCGTAGTGCCCGAGAGCGCCCAGCCAGGGCCGGCGGCCTCCGCGACCCCCTCCACGGTGACGGTCTCGGCGGCCCAGCCCGCGCCGCAGGAATCCACCCTGCCCACCCCTTATGTGACGCCCGGCCTCGGCCCCGACGGCGCCACCAGCCCGTCCGCCACGGGCGTCTATGACGGCGCCATCGATCCCAAGGCGCTGCCGACCTTCACCGCCCACGGCGCGGTCTATGGCGCGGCGGCAGGCGCCTCGTTGGTCACCCTACAGGCCAGGAAGTCGGTCTCGATCGTGGTCCGCACCCCCGAGCAGAAGGTGGTCTATGCCGGCGTGCTGCAGCCCGGCGAGGCCTATCGGGCGCCCACCACCGGCGACCTCAGCGCCGACGTCTCCGATCCGCAGGACATCAACGTCTATGTCGGCGGCCAAATCCACGCCGGCCTGACCGCCCAGGTCACGCCGTTCTCCAAGCTGGCGGCGGACGCCAAGCCGGCCGCGCTCGCGGGCTCGGCCAGCACTGCGCCGGCGACCGCGGCCCGCTGACCGCGCGGCGAAAGCCGCCCTGACAACCCGGGGCCCAGCCGCTATAATGGCCGCCATGGCAGCTTCAGATCTTGGACACGTTCGCCCGTGGCGGATGATTGAGCGTCGGGTGAGCCGGAAGATCCGGGTTGGGTCGGTGGAGATTGGCGGTGACGCGCCGATCGCGGTGCAGACCATGACCAACACCCTGACCTCTGACGCCAAGGCGACCATCGAGCAGATCCGCCAGGTCGAGGAGGCGGGGTGCGACATCGTGCGGGTGTCGTGTCCGGACGAGGCCTCGACGGCGGCGATGCCCGAGATCGTCAAGGCCTCAGGCATCCCGATCGTGGCCGACATCCACTTCCACTACAAACGCGCCATCGAGGCGGCCAGGGCCGGCGCGGCGTGCCTCAGGATCAACCCCGGCAACATCGGTTCGGCGGCGAGGGTCAAGGAGGTGGTCCAGGCCGCCAAGGACCACGGCTGCTCGATGCGCATCGGGGTCAACGCCGGCTCGCTGGAGCGGGAGCTGCTGGAGCGCTATGGCGAGCCCTGCCCGGAGGCCATGGTGGAGAGCGCCCTCTCCCATGCCCGCATCCTGCAGGACCACGACTTCCACGAGTTCAAGATCAGCGTCAAAGCCTCCGACGTGTTCCTGACCGTGGCCGCCTATCAGATGCTGGCCGAGGCCATCGACTGCCCGCTGCACCTGGGGGTGACCGAGGCCGGAGCCCTGCGCGTGGGCACGGTGAAGTCCTCCGTGGGCCTGGGCTCGCTGCTCTGGGCCGGCATCGGCGACACCATCCGCGTCTCCCTGGCCGCCGATCCGGTCGAGGAGGTGAAGGTCGGCTTCGACATCCTGAAGTCGCTGGGCCTGCGCCATAGGGGCGTGAACATCATCGCCTGCCCCTCCTGCGCGCGGCAGGGCTTCCAGGTGATCAAGACCGTCGAGATGCTGGAAGAGCGGCTGGCCCACATCGCCACGCCGATGTCGCTCTCGATCATCGGCTGCGTGGTCAATGGCCCGGGCGAAGCGCTTTACACCGACATCGGCTTCACCGGCGGCGGCAAGGGCGCGGGCATGGTCTATGTGGCCGGCAAGCCCGACCATAAGATGGACAACGAACAGATGGTCGAGCACATCGTCGGCCTCGTCGAGCAGCGCGCCCAGCAGCTCGAGGCCGAAAAGGCCAGGGATACACTTCAGGCCGCGGAGTAACTGTCGATGGCGAGCACGACCCTCGCGGCCGGTCCGGCCGAGGCGGCCTTGGCGTCCCTGAACCAATCGATGAAGCACACCGCCGCCGTCGCGGACGGGGTGCTGGGGCAGCTTCTGCCAGAGCCCGCGGGCGACCACGCGCGGGTCTGCGAGGCTATGCGCTACGCCGTCTTCGCCGGCGGCAAGCGGCTTCGCCCGTTCCTGACCCTGAAGAGCGCGGCGCTGTTCGGGGCGCCGGAGCCGCGCGCGCTCAGGGCCGCGGCGGCGATCGAGATGCTGCACACCTATTCGCTGGTGCACGACGACCTGCCCTGCATGGACGACGACGACCTGCGCCGCGGACGTCCCACCACCCACCGCCAGTTCGACGAGGCCACCGCCGTGCTGGCCGGCGACGCCCTGCTGACCCTGGCCTTCGGGGTGCTGGCCGACGCCGAGACCCACCCGTCCGGCTCCGTGCGCGCCGAGCTGGTCGCCCGCCTGGCCGCCGCCGGCGGATCGGCCGGGATGATCGGCGGCCAGATGATGGACATGCAGGCGCCCGAGCGAAGCTATGATGAAGCGGGGGTGATCCTGCTGCAGCGGATGAAGACCGGCGCCCTGTTCGAATTCTGCTGCGAGGCCGGGCCGATCCTGGCCGAGGCGGGAGAGCGGGATCGCCAGAACCTGCGCGACTATGCCCAGGGCCTCGGCCTCGCCTTCCAGATCGCCGACGACCTGATCGACGCCCTGGGCTCGGCCGAGCAGGCCGGCAAAGCGGTCGGCAAGGACCAGGAGCAGGGCAAGGCGACGCTGATTTCGCTCTATGGAATCGACCGGGCGCGCAGCGAAGCGCGGCGCCTCGCCGAGCAGGCCGCCCAATCCTTGGACGACTATGGTCCGCAGGCGGACGAACTCAGGATCCTGCCTTTCTTCCTGCTCGACAGGGCCAACTAAACTGTCAAAGCTCAGCCGGGCTCCGGGGGCCCACCGATAACCGCATGACTGACGCGACACCGCTGCTGGACCGGATTTCCGCGCCCGCCGACCTGCGCAAGCTTCCGCGCGACAAGCTGCGGCAGGCCGCCGACGAGCTGCGCACCGCCACCATCAACGCCGTGTCGGTCACCGGCGGACACCTGGGCGCGGGCCTCGGCGTCGTCGAGCTGACGGTGGCGCTGCACCATGTGTTCAACACCCCGGCCGACCGGGTGATCTGGGATGTCGGCCACCAGGCCTATCCGCACAAGATCCTCACCGGGCGGCGGGACCGCATCGAGACGCTGCGCAAGGGCGGCGGCCTGTCGGGCTTCACCCGGCGCGCGGAGAGCGAATACGACCCGTTCGGGGCGGCGCACTCCTCGACCTCGATCTCGGCGGCCCTCGGCATGGCCGTGGCTCGCGATTTCAACAAGGCCGACAACCACGTCATCGCGGTGATCGGCGACGGGGCCATGAGCGCCGGCATGGCCTATGAGGCGCTGAACAACGCTGGGGCGATGAAGAGCCGGCTGCTGGTCGTGCTCAACGACAACGACATGTCGATCGCCCCACCGGTCGGCGCGCTGAGCCACCACCTGGCGCGGGTGGTCTCGTCCAAGACCTACCAGGACCTCAGGCACCTGACCAAGGACCTGTTGCCCAAGCCGCTGCGCAAGACCGCCCAGCGCGCCGAGGAATACGCCCGCGGCATGCTGACCGGAGGCACCCTCTTCGAGGAGCTGGGCTTCCTCTACATCGGCCCGATCGATGGCCACGACCTGGACCAGCTGGTCCCGGTGCTGGAGAACATCCGCGACGACGGCGCCGAGCGGCCGATCCTGCTGCACATCGTCACCAAGAAGGGCCACGGCTACAAGCCCGCCGAGGCCTCGGCCGACAAGCTGCACGCGGTGGCCAGGTTCGACGTGGCCACCGGCGCCCAGGCCAGGTCCCAGCCCAAGGCGCCCAGCTACACCAAGGTGTTCGCCGAGGCGCTGATCCAGGAGGCCGCCGCCGATCCCAAGATCGTCGCGGTCACTGCCGCCATGCCTTCCGGCACGGGCCTCGATTTGTTCGAAAAGGCCTTCCCCGACCGGATGTTCGACGTCGGCATCGCCGAGCAGCACGGCGTCACCTTCGCCGCCGGCCTGGCCACCGAGGGCTACAAACCCTTCTGCGCCATCTATTCGACCTTCCTGCAGCGGGCCTACGACCAGGTGGTCCACGACGTGGCCATCCAGAACCTGCCGGTCCGCTTCGCCATGGACCGGGCCGGACTGGTCGGCGCCGACGGGGCGACCCACGCCGGCTCCTTCGACCTCGCCTATCTCTGCTGCCTGCCGAATTTCGTGGTGATGGCCGCCGCCGACGAGGCCGAGCTGGCCAACATGGTCGCCACCGCCGCGGCCTACGACCAGGGCCCGATCGCCTTCCGCTATCCGCGCGGCGAAGGCACGGGCGTGGAGATGCCGGCGCGCGGCCAGGTCTTGCCCATCGGCAAGGGCCGGGTGCTGCGCGAGGGCAAGGACGTGGCCATCCTCAGCCTCGGCACCCGGCTGCAGAGCGCGCTGCAGGCCGCCGATCACCTGGCCTCGCGCGGGATTTCCTGCACCGTGGCCGACGCCCGGTTCGCCAAGCCGCTCGACGAAGAGCTGATCGCCCGCCTGGTGCGCGGGCACCGCATGCTGGTGACCGTCGAAGAAGGCTCCATCGGCGGCTTCGGCAGTCATGTTCTGGACTTCGTGGTCAACAACGACCTGATGCGGGTCGGCTTCTCGATGCGGACCCTGAAGCTGCCGGACCTGTTCCTGGATCACGACGACCCGTTCAAGCAGTATGATCGGGCCGGGCTGAACGCGCCGGACATCGTCAGGGCGATCGAGACCCAGCTGGCGCAAACCGCCTGAGTCATCCGAGGTTCAGTCTCGGGCGTTTAATGCCCGAAGTGACGCGCGGCCTTCGCCCGCCGCAGCCGTTCAGGAGCCGCATCGATATGAGCTACAGGTCCGCCATCCTCGCCGCCGCCCTGATCGGCGCCACCGTCCCGGCTGCGGCGACGGCCCAGGCCGCCGATCCCGCCGCCGCCCAGATCGAGGCTTTCGACAATTCGCTGCTGTCGGTGATGCGGCAAGCCAAGAGCCTGGGCGTGCAGGGCCGCTATCGCGAGCTCGAGCCGGTCATGGCGCGAACCTTCGACCTGCCGACCATGACCCGCTTCGCCGTGGGCCCGAAGTGGGCGACGGTCCCCTCGGGTGACCAGGCGGCCCTGACCAGGGCGTTCAGCCGCCTGGCCGTCTCGTTCTTCGCCAAGAACTTCGATGACTACAGCGGCCAATCGTTCAAGATCGATGCGAACGTCGACACCCGCGGTCCCGACAAGCTGGTGCGCACGCACATCGTTTCGCCGCACGACAAGACCGAGGATCTCACCTACCGCATGCGCCAGGCCGCCGACGGCCGGTGGAAGGTGATCGACGTCTATTACAAGAGTTCGATCAGCCAACTCGCCGTGTGGCGCTCGGACTTCACCTCGACCATGAACGCTGGCGGCGCCCCGGCCCTGACCAAGAAGATCGACGCCCTCGCCGACAAACAGCTCAGGTGATCGGGCCCGGCCGCGTCAGGCGTCGTGCTTGTCCGGACGGACCGATATGGTCCCCTTGGGAATGCCGCTGAGGTAGAGGCGAAACCCGTCCGCCTCTTCGGGGCGGTTGGCTAGGCCATAGGCCTGGGCTTCTTCGGTATTTTCGAAGTCGCCGACATATCGATCCACGGTCTTGCCCGCCGGATCGGCCGTGGTGCGGCGGAAGAACTCGATTGCATATCTCATGGCCGGACCGTTGGACTGTGCGCCATGCTTGTCAACAGCGGTGGAGTCTGGACTGAGGCGCCGCCGATTCTGCCTGGGGCTGGGCCGGACAGCTTCGGGTGTATAACCTCCCCCTCCCGAGAGGCGGCAGGAGGCGGCGATGATCACAACGGAACCGCCCGCGGCCGCCGAAACCACCAAGGCCGAGCTGTGGGCCGAGGTTAAGCGGCTTCGCCGCGAGCGCGACCTGGTGGCGACCCTGCCGCTGCTCGAGCGGCTCTGCGCGGATCACCCGGCAGAGACGCGCTTCATCGTCTGCATGGCCGAGGCTCTCATCGATGCCGGCCGGATAGACGACGGGCGGGCCTTGCTCGAGCGGGCGCGGAGCCTCGACCCCGCGGATCCTCGCCCTGGCGAGCTGTTGCGCAAGATCGATGGCCAGGCCGCGGCGGCCGCCCCGGTCTCGGCCGAACTCCAGGCCTCCCGGGCCGCCCTGAAACAGGAACTCGAGGCGCTCGCCAGCGGCGGCGGCCATGAGGCGGTGATCGCGACCTACCACGCGGCGGCGCGCACTCAGCCCGAACTGGTGGGCGACATCGAAAACTGGGCGCCGATGGTCAATGCGTCGGGGCGGGCGCTCTATCAGGCCAACGACGAACGGCCGACCCCCTGGACGCAGGCGGTGATCGGTGAGGTCCACGAGCGCGGCATCGCCATCCGGCCATTCGAGGAGGTGTTCGCCGACACCGCCCTGCTGGCCCCGCTGCAGGCCGTGGCCAGAACCACCCAGGACTGGACTGTCCCGGGCAAGCCGCATTTCTTCAAGGCGATCCGGGAGGACGAAGCCGAAAGCGGGCATCCGGTGATGCGCGCCGCACTGCATCCGCGCCTGTTGGAGGTCGTCTGCGAATTCTACGGTCTGTATCCCCGCCTGGCTTCGGCAAATATCGTGCAGACCCGGACCGATGCCTCGGCCGCTCGCCAGCGCAGAAGCTCCGAGGGCTGGCATCGGGACCCCGAGGACACCCCGATGCTCAAGGCCTTCATCTACCTCAACGACGTGCTGGAAATCGGCCACGGACCATTTCAGTACATTCCGGCGAGCCGGCCTGGGGGGCTCCACGAGCCCCTGCTCCCCCGCTTCGGCCGCGGGCTCTACGACAAGAGCTACAAGTTGCGCCCCGACTGGAGCCGGGTCGATGGCGAGGTGATGGCGGAAGACGTCGTGACCGTGCTCGGCAAGGCCGGGACGGTGTTCTTCTGCAACACCTCGGGCCTGCACCGCGGCGGCTTCTGCACCAACCAGGACCGCTACATGTGCGCCTATGTCTACCAGCGGCCGGGGTCGCAGTTCCCCACCTATGTGAAGACCGACATCGATGCCGAGACCGCGCCCGTCGCGATTCGGATGGCCGTCCGCCAGCCCTGAGAGCCGGCTATTTGGCCGTGGTCCGCCGCCGCGCGGCCCGCGCCGGCGTGGGCGCCTTGGCCTGGGCGCCGGCCTCGCCGAGGCCCAGGGCCTTGCCGACCTCCGCCGCGGTCCAGGGCTCGCCCTCGTAGCTGCGGCGCAGCAAGGCCTCGACCGCCGCATTGGGCGAGAAGCTTTCGGTGCGGTTGTTCCAGCCCTGCTGCAGGCTCTCGACCTGCCGGCGCGAGAGCTCGCGCACGCCCAGCCAGCGGAAGATGCGGCCGGCTTCCTCGACCACGTGGGTCTCCAGGGCGTCGGCGTCGACCAGCAAGAGCTGGTCCGGCGTCACATGCCGCAGCCAGCGCTTCAGGTGGCCGACAAAGCGCCCGGCGTCGATGGTCTCGGCCAGCCAGTTGGGACGCCGATCCTCGCCCAGGGCGGCGACGATCTCGGCCTCGGTGACGCGGCGCTGCACCTTGATCTCGGACCAGGCCCGGACCACCGGATCGCGCAGGGTGGCGATGATCTTCACCTGCGGCAGCAGGGTGCTGGCCAAGGCCATCTGCTCATTGGAGGTCGAAAAATAGTGCGGCGTCTTCTCGCCGATCACCCGGGCCTCGGGCTTGCGCTCGGCGGCGGCCTTGAAGGCCTCCAGATACCAGGCAAGCGGGGCGCGCTGGCGGTTGCTGCCGGCCCGCTGGCCGGTGCGGCTGGAGAAGAAGAACAGCTCCCCCGAGGGGGCGGCGATCTGCGGGTGCAGATCGAACAGGCGGCGCAGCAGGGTGGTGCCGGTTCGCGGCGGCCCGACCATCAGGAACTGCGGCCGGAACTCGGCGCCGACGCCGGTCTCGGCCTCGAGCACCCCCGGCTCGGCCAGGGCGCGGCGATACCACTCGAGCGATTGCGGCAGGCGACCCAGCCGGCGCAGCGCTTCGGCGAGGCGCAGCTGCGCGGCAGCGCCTGAACCATCGGCGCCGGCCTCGGCCCGCAGATCCTCAAGCCGGGCGGCCAGGTCCGGCAGGGCGACCAGGTCGTTGAGGAAGGTGTCCTGACCGGCGATGCGCGGGGCGAGGGCCTTCAGCAGGGGATCGGCGTCGCGCCAGCGGCCGAGCTCGATCAGGGCCGGCGCCGCGATGGCCGGACGGCTCTGGCCGAGCTTCTTCTTCATCAGTCGCGAGGTGGCGGCCACGCCCAAGGGCGAGGCGTTGCGCTGGTAGAAGTCGAGCAGGCCCTCCTGCACGTCGGGGTCCGGCGTGCCGTTGCCCAGGCCCTGGCGCAGCAGCCGCTCGGCGTCGTCCGGACGGCCGGCCAGTTCCAGATAGCGCGCTGCTGCGGCGCGGGCCGGGAAATAGGTCGGAGCGCGGACCACCGCCTCCTGATAGGCCTCGAGCGCCTCGGCGTGGCGGCCGAGCGCCTCCAGCGAGCGGCCGAGGCCATATTGCATCAGGCCCTGCGGCGGCGCTTCGGGATCGCGGGTCGCGGTCAGCGATGTCACCGCCTCGCCGATCAGGGCGCCGGCGCGCACCAGTTCCGGCGGCGGCATGAAGCCCAGCGCCCGCTCGTCGACCTCGGCGAAGCCGGCCACCGCCAGGGACAGTCCCGCGTCGCGGCAGAAGCGGCCGAGCGCCGGCTTGTCGAACAGCTCGCGATAGGCTTTCACCGTCGCCGGACGGAACTTGCCGAGCTGGGCCGAAGCGTTCTCCAGCAGCATGTCGCGGGCGACCAGGCGCTTGTAGGTCTTCACCTCGATCTGGGCGTCGCCGGCGTCGAAGTCGGCGGCGACCTCGCCCGAGCGCGCGAAGTGGTCGGCGGCGGCGAACAGGGCCTTGTCGCTCCAGGCCAGCTCCAGCGCCGTGGCGCGGCGGAACACCTTGGCCATGACCTGGGCGCGGCCCGAGCGGATCTCGCGGGCGAACAGGGCCAGGGTCTCCGGATCGAACTGGAAGCCGAAAAGCCGCGGCCGGCGGTGCGCCGACCAGACGGCGGCCAGCCAGTCGTCGAGATCGAGTTCGCGCGCCCGCACCCTGGCGGCCAGGGCGGCCGGGAACAGCGGCGCGAAGGCCAGGGCGGTCGCCTTGCCGATGGCCTGGGCCACGGCGGATCTGAGGGCATCGTCGGCGCTCATGATCATCACCGGGCGGGGCGGCCAGATGTCGTCGGAGACCGGCTCGACACGGGTCTTGAGATCGCCGATCCCCGCCGCCCGGCGGATCGCCAGCTGGTCCAGGTCGAGCACGGTCAGGCCGCGCTTGCCGGCCAGCTCCGCCCGGATCGCGGCCCGCGCCCGGGGATCGGAATCGGCCAGGATCACCAGCCGTGACGAGCGTCCGCGCAGGCGCGTCTGCAAAGCCTCGGGGGTGATCGGCTCGGCGCCGGAGAGGCGGGCATCGGCCTCCTGCGCCACGGTCATGGCCCCGGCCGCGACGGCGGCCCTCAGGCTTTCCTCGACATAGGCGGCGGCTTCGTCGCCCTGCCCCGGGGCGCCCTGGTCGGCGACGGCCAGGGGCTCCAGCAGTCCGAGCAGACGGCCGGCCAGCAGATGGCTCGACTCCTCGGCCTCTGCCTGGCGGCGGCGCTGGCCGCTCTCCTGCAGCTCGGCGGTCAGCCGGCGGCGCTCGGCCAGTTCGTCCTTGAGCAGGCCCTGGGTGGCGCGGTGGGCGCGCTCCTCGCGTTCGAACCGGTTGGCCGCGTGCTGGGCCGCCCCGCGTTCGCGTTTCAGCTCCGCCCCGGCGGCCTGCAGGTCCTGCTCGAGGTCCCCGATCCGGCCGATCGCCTCTTCGGTGCGCTTGAGCTGGCCCTCGAGTTCGCCCTGGCCGGCCAGGGCCAGGGTCTGGCGCCAGGCCCCGAGGGCGTCCAGGTCCTTGTCCGAGCGGCCGAGGGCGCGGGCGTAGCGGCGCCAGGCGCGGGCGTTCTCGGGAGCCAACCGCACCGCCGCCTGGAGGTGGGGCAGGGCCTCGGCCTCCTGGCCGGCGTCGGCAAGCAGATGGGCCAGACGCTCGTGCGCCTGAAGGTCGTCCGGCTCGGCCGCCAGCACATGGCCCCAGGCCTGGGTCTCCGCCTCGGCCTGGCCGGCCTGCTGCAGGGCCAGCGCCAGCCGCCGCCAGCCCTTGGACTTGCCGGGTTCGGAGCCGACGAGCAGCTGCAGATGCAGCGCGGCCTCGGCCGGCCGCTCGAGGTCGAGCAGAAGTTGGGCGAGGTGCTCGCGGGCGGCGAGATCGTTCGGCTCCAGCTCGGACACATGGGTCCAGGCGTCCAGCGCGCCGGTGAGGTCGCCGGCCTCGTCGTAGAGCCGGGCGAGCCGTCGCCAGGGGCGCGGGCGGGACGGATCGGATTCGGCGAGCGCGCGGACATGCACGGCCGCCTCCGCCCTGTCGCCTCGGATTTCCAGGAGCTGGGCCAGGCGCTCATGGGCCAGGGCGTCGGCCGCCTCGAGGCCCAGCACCCGCCGCCAGGCGTCCGCTTCGCCCTCGGCGTCCTTGGCCTCCTGGAAAACGGCCGCCAAGCGCTTCCAGCGGCGGAGATTGGCGGGATCGCCCTCGGCGCCGGCGCGCAGATGCGCGCCCGCTTCGGCATGGCGGCCCAGCGACAACTGGATGCGCCCCAGCTCGTCGTGGGCGTGCGGGTCCTCTGCGTCGGCGAGCAGCACCTGGCGCCAGGCGGCGAGCGCGCCTTCGGCGTCGCCGGCCTCCTCCACCGCCTTGGCGTGGCGTTTCCAGGGCTTGGGCAGCTGCGGCTGCAGCTCGGCCAGCGCCTTCAGGTGCGCCGCGCCTTCGGCCTTGCGCCCGAGGCCGCCCAGCAGCACCGCCAGGCGCTCGTGCGCCGGCCCATCGGCAGGGGCGCCGGCGAGCAGGCCGCGCCAGGCGTCGATCTCGCCTTCCGCGTCGCCCTGCTCCTTGAGCGCCTGGGCCAGCCGCCGGAAGGCTCTCTCGGGATCGGGGCCGTGAGTGGTCAGCCAGCGCAGCTCGCCGAGCGCCGCGGCCTTGTCGCCCTGGCCGGCGAGCAGCTGGGCCAGCCGCTCGTGCGGCAAGGGATCGCCTGGAGCGACCAGGATCAGGCTCTCCCAGGTCTTTTGCGCGGCGGCGAGATCGCCGGTCTTCTCCTGAAGTCGCCCCAGACGGCGGCGGGCGCCGGCGAGGTCCGGACCCCTGGCCGCCAGCACCTCCAGGTGCGGCAGGGCCGCGACCTTGCCCTCGCCGATGAGATCGGCGAGGGCCGCGTGGGCCTCGATGTCGTCCTCTTCCAGCTTCAGCAGCCGGCGCCAGGCATCCATGGCCCCGTCGGCGTCGCCAAGGGCGGCCAGGGCGCGCCCGAGCCCGCGCCAGACCTCCGGCTTCTTGGGCGTGGCCTCGGCCAGGGCGCGCAGATGCAGGGCGGCCTCGGCCGGCTGATCCTGCAGCAGCTCGGCCAGGGCCCCGTGCGCCTCCTGCTCGGCGGGGGCGATCTCGAGCACCTTGCGCCAGGCCAAGGTGGCCTCGTCGGTCCTGCCGAGTTCGGCCAGCAGCCGCCCCATGCGCCGCCAGGAGGCCCGGTCCTCGCCGGACTCCGCCAGGACGCGGACGTGCGCCAGGGCCCTGGCCTTCAGGCCCTGGGCCAGCAGCAGTTCCGCCAGCCGGTCGTGGGCGTGCGGATCGGCGGGATCCAGTTCGAGCACGCGGCGCCAGACCTTGAAGGCCTCAGCCCCGCCCCCCGTCGCCTCGAGGGCGCGCGCATAGCGCTTCCACGCCTTGATCTTGGAGGGGTCAGTCTCGGCGGCCGCCTCGAGGTGCGCCACGGCCTCGGCCGCCCGCCCCATGCCTTCCAGCAGGGTCGCGATCCGTTCGTGCGCCTGCGGATCCTGCGGCAGCAGGGCCAGCACCTGGCCCCACGCCTCGATCTCGCCCGCCGCATCGCCCTGGTCCTTCAGGGCCTGGGCCAGACGGCGCCAGGGCTTGTCCTTGCCCTGGGCGTTTTCGGCGAGCCAGCGCAGATGCAGCAGCGCGCCGGCCGCGTCGCCCTCCTCGGCCAGCAACTGAGCCAGGCGCTCGTGCGCCATGACATCGTCCGGCGCGACCTCGATCAGGCCCACGAAGGCTTGCCGGACTTCGGCCTTGTCGCCCCACTTTTCCAGGGTTTGGGCGAGCCGGCGACGGGCGCCGGCGAGGTCGGGCCCCCGTTCGGCCAGGACCCGAAGGTGCGGTATGGCGGCGGCCGCGCGGTCCCCGACCAGCTCGGCAAGGGCGGCGTGGGCCTCGACGTCCTGGTCGTCGATCTCGACCACCCGCCGCCAGGCCTTGGCGGCCTCATCGCTCCGGCTCAGCGCCTTCAGCGCGCGCGCATACCGCTTCCACGGCTCGATGGCCCGTGGATCGGCCTTGGCGAGCGCCTTGTAATGGTCGGCCGCGTCCGCCTGGCGGTCCAGGCCTTCGAGCAGGACCACCAGGCGTTCGTGAGCGGTGCGGTCGCCCG
>DATCFQ010000510.1:0-6662 GCA_036509495.1 Caulobacteraceae bacterium | reverse complement strand
ATGCGGTCGGCTTCGTCGACCACCATGATCTGCACGCCGGTGAGCAGCAGCTTGCCGCGCTCGAAGTGGTCGAGCAGGCGGCCGGGGGTGGCGATCAGCACATCGACGCCGCGGTCGAGCTTCTTCAGCTGGTCGTCGAACGAGACCCCGCCGATCAGCAGGGCCCAGGTCAGCTTGTGCTGCTTGGCGTACTTCTCGAAGGCGGAGGCGACCTGGTCGGCCAGTTCGCGGGTGGGCTCGATCACCAGCGAACGCGGCATGCGCGCCTTGGAGCGTCCCGCCGCCAGGCGGTCGATCATCGGCAGGGTGAAGCCGGCGGTCTTGCCGGTTCCGGTCTGGGCGATGCCGAGCACGTCGCGTCCCTGCAGGACGATCGGAATCGCCTGCTCCTGGATGGGCGTGGGGATTGTATAGCCGGTGTCGGCTACGGCCTTGAGAACTTCTGGGCTCAGGCCAAGATCAGCAAAGGTTGTCATGTTCGATTTTGATGGGGGCGCGCCAGTCGATTGGGCAAGGCGCGGCCGGAAAAACGTCGCCGATTCAGGCGTCCGGAACATAGGAAGCCACAGCAGCATGTCAACGCGCGGCGGGTCTTTGCGGGCGGTTTAACTTCGATCTGTTGCTGAGCGACAGTTCAGCAGCCCCCTGGGCGCGTGATTGTGGCAAGACATCGGGGCGATGGGGAGATGCGCAAATGCTGAATTCGGTTCGAGTCGGCCTGCTGGCCGCCGCCGCCACGCTCGCCGTGGCGGGCGCGGCCCATGCGGACATGTCGGGCATGGTGGGCAACACCGTCATGCTGACCGGCGACAACAACATGCAGATCAAGGTCCAGCTCCACGCCGACGGGACCTATCAGACGGCGATCGGCGGCGGCCCCACGATCAAGGGGACCTGGAAGGATAAGGGCGGCCAGCTCTGCTACACCCAGACCGATCCGGCGCCTCAGGCGGGTGCGCCGGCCGAGTTCTGCGCCCAGGGCATGGACGGCCGCAAGGTCGGCGACACCTGGACCCAGCCGGGGCCGGGCGGGGCCAGCATGAAGGGCTCGGTCGTTGCGGGTCAGTAGGCCGATGAAGGCGCTGATCCCCGCGCTCGCGCTGGTTCTTCTGGCCAGTGCGGCCCAGGCCGACGTCGCCGGGCTGGTGGGCCATACCGTCGTGGGCGCAACGCCCGATGGCCTGACGCGCCGCATTCAGCTGCGCGCCGACCGGACCTACCGCATTTCGGTTTCCGACGGCTCGACCTCGACGGGGACCTGGAGCACCAAGGGCGACAAGCTCTGCTATTTTCGGATCCAGCCCGAGCCGGCGCCCGGCGACCTCAATCCCCTTTGCGTGGAAGGCCTCGACGGCCACAAGTTGGGTGACGCCTGGACCACCACGGGCCATCATGGTCTGCCAATGAAGATGACGGTCGTGCGGGGGCCATAGCGCCCCTGATTCAGCGACGAGAGCGGGAGGAGTTTCTATGCGTGGTCTATTCCGGATCGCCGCCGTCGGCGCGGCGGCGTTGATCGGCTGCACCGCGGCCATGGCCCAGGTGCCGCCTGAGATCGCGGCCAAGAACAAGGCCTCGGCCGGCAAGATCGACTTCACCGTGGGCGCCCTCTACGCGGCTTTGCAACCTAAAGAGCCTTATGACGGCATCACCGTGGTCCGCGACGTGGCGACGGGTTCGGACCCCCTGCAGAAGATCGATGTCTTCCAACCCACCGCCAAGGGCCCGGCCCGGCCGGTGATGATCTTCGTGCACGGCGGCGGCTTCGTGCGCGGCGACAAGAAGCAGACCGACAACATGCTGGTCTGGGCGGTGGACCACGGCATGGTGGGCGTCGACGTCGACTATCGCCTGGCCCCCAAGGACCCGTGGCCGGCCGGCGCTCAGGACCTCGAGGCCGCAGTCGCCTGGACCCGCGCCAATATCGCCGCCCACGGCGGCGATCCGAACCGCGTCATCCTCTGGGGCCACTCGGCCGGCGCCAACCACGTCGAGGACTATGTCGCCCACGCCGAGCTGCACGGCCCGGAATACGCCGGTGTGAGGGGCGCGATCATCATGTCGCCCTTCTACGCCGCCGCTGCGACTGCGGCGGGTCCGCCGAACCCCTACTACGGGACCGACGCCTCGCTCTCCACGGCCGACGCGGCCAATGCTCGGATGGTGAAGAGCTCCACGCCGATCTACCTGGTCAACGCCGAGTACGATCCGCCCTTCATGATCAGCTACGGCGAGAGCCTGGACAAGGCCCTGACCGACGCCCACCATCCGCATGGCCGGCAGGTGCTGAAGGACCACGGCCACCTGTCCGAAGGGCTGGCGGTCGGCACCTCGGACGTCTCGCTGACGGGGCCGCTGCTGGTCTGGCTGCACAAGGTGGAATAGCCCAACAGCGCTCATTCCCGCGAATGCGGAGACCCAGGCTTTTTCGACCACGAAGGACACGAAGTTCACGAAGCTCTTCGTGTCCTTCGTGAACGTCGTGGTTCCTCTTCAATTCAGCGCCGACCTGTCTGCTGGGCCCGCCGGAGTTCATCCCGGAACGGGGGAGGGGGCTAGACGTCCAGATCCTCCACCGCGAACTCAGCGTTCTCCTGGATGAAGCGGAAGCGCAGCTCGGGCCTGCGGCCCATCAGGGTCTCGACCAGGTCTTCGACAGCCTCCTCCGAGCGCGGCAGGGTCACCCGCGCCAGGGTGCGTTTGGCCGGATCCATGGTGGTTTCCTTGAGCTGCGCCGGCATCATTTCGCCCAGGCCCTTGAAGCGGCCGATCTCGGGCTTCTTGCCCTTGAACTCGGTGGCCAGCAGCTCCTCGCGGTGCGCGTCGTCGCGGGCGTAGATGGTCTTGCCGTTGTGGCTCATCCGGTAGAGCGGCGGCAGGGCGAGGTAGAGTTTCCCGCCGCGGATCAGCTCGGGCATGGTCCGATAGAAGAAGGTGATGAGCAAAGACGCGATGTGGGCGCCGTCAACGTCGGCGTCGGTCATGATCACGACGCGCTGGTAGCGCAGGTCCTCGTCCTTGAACCGCGTCCCGCCCTGGACCCCCAGGGCCAGCATCAGGTCCGAGAGCTCCTGGTTGCCGCCGGCCTTGTCCTTGGACGACGAGGCGACATTGAGGATCTTGCCCCTGAGCGGCAGGATCGCCTGGGTCTTGCGGTTGCGCGCCTGCTTGGCCGAGCCGCCGGCCGAGTCGCCCTCGACGATGAACAGCTCGGTGCCTTCCGCGGCCTGGTCGGCGCAGTCGGCCAGCTTGCCGGGCAGCCGCAGCTTGCGCGTGGCCGAGGCCCGGGCGACCTCCTTGTCCTTGCGCCGCTTCAGCCGCTCCTCGGTCCGCTCGATGACGAACTCGAGCAGGGCGTTGGCCGACTTGGGCGCGGCGGTCAGCCAGTGGTCGAACTCGTCGCGCAGGGCGGTCTCCACCAGCCGCTGCGCCTCGGCCGAGGACAGCCGCTCCTTGGTCTGGCCCTGGAACTCCGGCTCGCGGATGAACACCGAGATCAGGGCGCCGGCGCCGGCCATGACGTCCTCGGCGGTGATGCTGGCCGCGCGCTTGTCGCCGACCATCTCGGCATAGGCCTTCAGGCCCCGGGTCAGGGCGGCCCTGAGCCCCGCCTCGTGGGTGCCGCCCTCGGGCGTCGGCACCGTGTTGCAATAGGACTGCAGGAAGCCGTCGGCGTCGCCGAAGCCCGGGCCGCTCCAGGCCAGGGCCCATTCCACCGCGCCCGCCTCGCCCTTGCGTTCGACCCGGCCCGAAAAGATCTCGGGGGTGACCGTCTCGACGCCCTCGATCCGCTCGGCCAGGAAGTCGGCCAGGCCGTTGGGGAAGTGAAACACCGCCTTCTGGGGCGTGTCGCCAGCCCGCTCGGGCGCACAGGTCCAGCGGATCTCGACGCCGCGGAACAGATAGGCCTTGGACCGCGCCATCCGGTAGAGCCGCGCCGGCTTCAACGCCGCGCCCTCGCCGAAGATCGCCGGGTCGGGGCTGAAGCGGATCGTCGTGCCGTGTTTCTTCGAGGGTCCGACCTGATCCAGCTTGGTCAGGGGCCGGCCGCGGGCATAGGTCTGGCGCCACTCGAACCCGTCGCGCCAGACGATCGCCTCCAGCCGCTCGGAGAGGGCGTTGACCACCGACACCCCGACGCCGTGCAGGCCGCCGGAAGTCTCATAGGCCTTGCCCGAGAACTTCCCGCCCGAGTGCAGGGTGGTCATGATCACCTCGAGAGCGGACTTGGTCCGGTCCTTCGGGTGCGCGTCGACCGGGATGCCGCGGCCATCGTCGAAGACGCTCAGCGAGCCGTCGGCGGCGAAATTGACGTCGATGGACCGCGCGTGACCGGCCACGGCCTCGTCCATGGCGTTGTCCAGCACCTCGGCGAACAGGTGGTGCAGCGCCCGCTCGTCGGTGCCGCCGACATACATGCCCGGCCGCCGCCGCACAGGCTCCAGCCCCTCCAGCACCTCGATGTCCTTGGCCGAATAGGACGAGGTGGTCGCGCGCGCCGGAGCGGACGGGCGCGGCTCATGCGCCGGCTGCGCCAGGGGCGCGGCGGGGGCGGGGGCCAGGGCGTCGTCGAACAGGTCTGGGGTCTTGGGCAGCGGCGTGGCCATGGGTTCGAATGTGAGGCGATTCGGGCCCTGGTATTGGGCTGGGAGGGAAGGGCCGGCAAGCGGCGCGGTGACGCGGCCGAACTAGCGGAGTCCGCCGCTGACCTCGGGCATGACAGCAAGAGCGCTCCTCGCCATTGCTGCGTAGGGGCGCCAAGATCGGGCCATGAGAGCGAGCCTTCTATCGTTGCTCCTGATCTTCCTTGCCTCTTGCGGGGTCGCGGAGACGTCGGTGCGCTCCGACTCGGTGATTTTCGACAGCAGGCTTGCACCCAAACTTCTCAGGCATTGCTCTCGCGGAGCGCCAGAGGCGGGCGACGGGGAATGGAGGCCGACTTGGGCTGACATATCGCTGCTCGAGTCTGCACTGCCCGCGGCTCTCGCGGCCCAGCCTGACGCAGCCCAGATCATGGAGCGTCATCCTCCTACGGGCTGGCGGCGCCAGTACGTGGGCATTGTCCGGCATGGCCGCCGATATATTTATGGGAACTTCTTTCCCCGGGATCCGCCCCCGGGCGAGCAGTGGACCAAGGGGCCAGTCGACGTTTGCGATGGTGGCCCCCAATTCTTTGGTGCGGAATTCGACGTCGCGGCTCGAAAGTTCGACCACCTCGCCTTTAACGGCGAAGCCTGAGCGCTCGGTTCTTCGTTCCCGCTGACCGCCGCTCACCCCTCCGCGTACGGGCTCGCCTTCACCCCATGCGCCTGCAGCCGCGGCAGCACCTCTTCGCCCAGGCGCTTGATCTGGTTCAGGAACATCTCGGTGGGCATTGCGCCTCTGTTGCACATCAGGAGCACCGTTCCGGCCCCCGCGTCATTGGCCTCATCGATGATCCGCTCGGCCACCTCGTCGGGCGTACCGATGGCCTTGTGCTCGGCCTGGGCGCGGAAATCGTCCTGGGTCATCTGGTGGTCGAACATCGAGGCGTCGGCCAGGGTGCCCTGCGAGCCTGCGCGCAGGTGCTCCTGGGACTTGTCCGAGTAGTAGCCGGTCTTGCCGAAGTCGGCCTTCGGGTGGTCGTAGGCCATCAGGGTGTTGAACGAGTAGCGGTAGTGGGGCCCGTACTCCGCGACCGCCTGTTCCTTGGAATCCCCCACGTAGCAGTCGACCATGATATTGAAGTGGCCGGGCGTCGTCTTGCGCCCATGCCGGGCCTGCAGGGTGCTGTAGAGGCGGATGGTGTCCTCGCGCGCCGTCCCCCGCACGACCCCGGGGGTGATCGGGATGTCATTGGCCGCCGCCCACTCGATGGTTTCCTTGGAGCCCGTCACCGGCGCCCAGACCGGCGGATGCGGCTGCTGCACCGGCCGGGGCCAGATGGCCACGTCGTCATAGCTGTGGAACTGGCCCTTGAAGGTGAAGACGTCCTCGGTCCAGGCTCGGCGCAGGATCTCGTAGCCCTCTTCGAAGCGGGCGCGGGACTCGCTCATCGCGATGCCCTGGGCGCGATATTCGCGCGGAGCCCCCCTGGCCACGCCGGCGATCAGCCGTCCGGCCGACAGGCAGTCGAGCATGGCCAACTCCTCGGCCAGCCGCAGCGGCTCGTGCAGCGGCAACAGGTTGCCGTAGATCAGCAGCTTCAGGTGCTGCGTCCGCTGCGCCGCGGCGGCGACCAGCAGGTTGGGCGAATTCATCAGGCCATAGGGCGTGGCGTGGTGCTCGTTCACCCCCACGCCATCGAAACCCAGCCGGTCCATCTCGGCCCAGGCGCTCAGATGCTCGGCATAGGTCTCGACCGCCGCCTGCGGATCGAAGTGCTTGGGCAGCAGCTTGCGGGGCAGTCGGCCGTCCTCGCGGAACCGGTCCATGTCGGCCTTGTAGTGCATAAGGTCGAAGATGAAGACTTTCACGGAGCGTCCCGATCGAGAGGTTCGCCCGGGCGTGAGGCTCCGGGCTTTGGCGTGCGCCCATGCACTTGTCTGATCGGGCTTGTTGGCACAACCCTGTCTTGACGCCGAATGCGGCCGCCTGTCGGTTGGGAACATCGGGCGCTGGATGACCGGGGGCTGGGAATGGCCAGGCGGCGACTACTTTGGATCGTTCTGGGGACACTGCTC
>DATCFQ010000509.1:0-2758 GCA_036509495.1 Caulobacteraceae bacterium | reverse complement strand
GCACGTCGAGTGCTGCATCGGAAAACTCAAACAGTTCCGACGGGTCGCGACCCGCTACGAGAAGACCGCCAGGAACTTCCTCGCCGTCGTCACGATCGCAGCTATCGTCATATGGCTGCGTTAAGTGTCCACAGCTCCTAGGGCTGGCCCTAAGCCTGCGCCGTGGCCGGGGCGGTGTAGGCGGTGCGGCCTGAGGCCTTGAACAGCTCGCCGAAGGGATCGTCGGGCTGCTCGGGTGGGACGCCTTCGCGCACGGTGGTGCGGCGCATGTCGCGGCGATGGTTGAGGTCGTCGAAGTCGCCGCCGCGGTGCATGGAGCAGAGGTTGTCCCAGATCACCATGTCGCCCGGCTGGTAGCGGACGTTGAAAACGTATTGCGGCTGGGTGGCGAACTCGGTCAGCTCCTTGAGGAGCGCCCGGCCCTCCTCGCGCGGCATGCCGACGATGTCGCGCGCATGGGCGGCGATGTAGAGCGCCTTGCGGCCCGAGCCGGCGTGCACGTGCACCAGCGGATGCTGGGCCGAGGGGCGGCCATCGATCTCCTCCTCGGTGAAGGGATAGCCGGCCATCTTGCGCGACCACCAGATCGAGTGGTCGGCGACCAGGCCCTCGAGCCGATCCTTCATGGCCTGGGGCAGGTCGTCATAGGCGCTGCGGGTGTCGGCGAACCAGGTCTCGCCCGCCGCCGGCGGGGCCTCGTGGCAGAGCAGCAGCGAATAGGCGCTGCGCATCGGCATGAACGAGGAATCGGTGTGCCAGAGCCGGTCGCCCTTCTTGTGCAGGCGGACCATGTCGTTGGTGATGATCTCGCCCGCGTGGTCGAGGTTGGAGGCGTCGAAGATCTCCTGGCGCCGGTGGCGGGTGGGGCGGCCTGGCGGGGTCGGCGCCAGCTCCAGGTGGCCGAAGATGCGGCTGAAGGCGATGTGGCTCTCGTCGGTGAGGCCGGTGCCGCGCCAGACGGTGACGCCCCACTGGTCCTGGGCCGTCAGGATCTCGCGCTGGGCCGCTTCGTCCAGGGGCCCGGTGATATCGATCCCCGAAATCTCGGCGCCGAAACGCGGCAGGATCGGCTTTACTGTCAGCGGCATCAGGTGCGTCTCCTGGTTCGGCTCCGGTGAGCCCTTCCGGTCAGATGGCGGATCGAGGGCCTCGCGGCAAGTCATGCGGCGATTATGGCGCGGCCCTCGCACTGAATCGGCCTTGCCTGTAAGGCTGGTCCGGCGATGGCCCGCCCGCCCCTCCCTCCGCCGAACCCCGACCTGACGGTCCCCACCATCCGCAACGCGGTGCTGGTGCTGACGGTGATCGCCGTGGGCGCGGCCCTGACCTGGCTGCGGCCGATCCTGACGCCCCTGATGCTGGCGTTGTTCTTGATGATCCTGGTCGACGAGCTGGCGCGGCGGGTGCACCGGCGCCTGCCGAGGTTGGGCGAGGGCGCCACCCTGGCGATCTCCCTGGTGATCCTGGCGGTGGCGTTCACCGCGCTTGGGGTCTTCATCTTCCAGAACGCCTCGAACTTCATCGGCGAGCTGATGACGCGGGGCCCAAGGCTCGGCGCGCGGATCGGCGGGGTGATCGCCGGCTTCGGGGTGAAGATGCCGGCGCGGGTGATGCACACCCTGAGCCGGCTGGACCCGACCGTCTATATCGGGCCGGTCGCGGTCAGCGCCCAGAACGTCCTCGTCGAGGCCGTGCTGACCATGATCTACCTGGGCTTCCTCCTGGCCTCGCGCAGTGGCCTCGGCCGCAAGATCGTCACCCTGTTCCCCACCCACGAGAGCCGCGAGCAGGCGCGCGAGATCTTCGAGCGCATCCGGGTCGGCATCGAGCGCTACGTCTGGGTGCAGACGGTCACCGGCCTCCTGATCGCCGGCTGTTGCTGGGCGCTGATGGCGGGCCTGGGGCTGGAGAACGCCACCTTCTGGGCGCTGTTCATCTTCATCACCTCGTATGTGCCGATGATCGGGGCGGCGGTCGGCATCTTGGCGCCGGTGGCTTTCGCCCTGCTGCAGTTCCACTCGCCGTGGACCGCGGTGATCCTGGTGGCGGGCCTGGAGGCCATCTTCTTCCTGATCGGCAACCTGGTGCTGCCACGCATGCAGGGGCGCAGCCTGAACCTCGACCCGGTGGTGCTGCTGCTATCGCTGGCCTTCTGGGGCGCGCTGTGGGGCCTTCCGGGCGCCTTCCTGTCCAGCCCGCTGACGGTCATGGCCATGGTGATCCTGGCCCAGTTCCCCTCGACCCGCTGGATCGCGGTGCTGCTGAGCGGAGACGGCGAGCCGCAGTGAAGCGGCGCGCTCACCCCCCCGCCGGAAGCGGCAGGAGGGGTCAGACCCTGTTCAGGTCGACGTTCATCAGCGGCAGGCTGCGGACCCGGTGGCCGGTGGCGGCGAAGATGGCGTTGCAGACGGCCGGCGCGAGCGGGGCCACCGAGGGTTCGCCGATGCCGCCCCAGCTCTTGCCGCCGGACTGGCGCAGATAGGTCTCGATCTTCGGGGTCTCCGACAGCTTCAGCAGGCGGTAGGTGTTGAAGTTGCCCTCTATCGGCGCGCCGTCCTTGATGGTGATCTGGCCATAGAGCGCGGCGGTCAGGCCGAAGACGATGCCGCCCTCGATCTGCTGGGCGATCGTGTTGGGATTGGCCGCGTGATAGCAGTCGACCACCGCCACCACCCGGTCGACCCTGAGCTTGCCGTCCGCCTTCACCGTCACCTCGGCGACTTGGCCGGTGACCGTGCCGTAGGTGTCGACGATCGAG
>DATCFQ010000508.1:0-3655 GCA_036509495.1 Caulobacteraceae bacterium | reverse complement strand
GCACCCCGGTCTCGGCCCTCGCCTTCCAGCCCAGCACCAGGGCGGCGGGCAGCAGCACGGTTCCGGGAAACAGCAGCAGGGGCGCCAGCACCGCATGCAGCCCGGGCGGCGCGCCGTGGCTCTCCTGGCCGGAGCCGATCTTGGAAAGCATGTCGCCGACCACCGCTCCGGTCCAGAAGCCGCCGTCGGTGGTGACGGTGATCGCCCAGGCCCAGGGCCCGACCACCAGCAGGATCAGGGCCACGCCCCAGGTCCAGCCGAGGCCGGACATCCAGGCGGCCTTGCGGTCCCAGGCCCAGAGCGACAAGAGGGCAAGGAAGGCGACCATCGGCCCGATCGGCCCTTTCAGCAGGATCGAGACGGCCATGCCGGCCCAGAACAGCGCCCGGGTCCCCGCGCCCGCCACCGCCTCGTCCTTGCTGGCCGCATAGATCCGAGCCAGGGCGGCCATCATCAGGGTGACCGCTGCGCATAGCGCCGCGTCGGTCTTGGCGATGAACCCCTCGGTCGACAGGATCAGGCTGGCGCCCAGCAATGCCCCGGCGACCGCCCCGCCGGTCGACCCGAAGAAGGCCGCCGCGCCCCAGGCGCAGGCCGCCGCCGCCGCCATGGCGCCCAGCAGAGAGGGGATGCGATAGGCCCAGATGCCTCGCTTCTCGACCGAGGACGCGGCCGCCACGCTCAGCGCCTGCAGCCAGTGGATGCCCACCGGCTTCTTGAACCGGGGCGCGTCCTGGAAATTGATCGAGACGAAGTCGCCGGTCTCCAGCATCTGGGCCGTCGACTGAGCGAAGCGCGCCTCGTCGCGGTCGAGCACGGGCATGGCGATCAGGCCCGGAAGCGCCGCAAGCAACGCCACCGCCGCGGCCAGCAGCGGCCCGCGCCAGCCTCCGCTGAGGGCTCGGTCGATGGGAGATTCGGCCATCGAGCGTTTGATAGCATGGTTGAGCCACTTGGCTCGGTCCTATGGCGCCGCTCACGCGCGCGGGTGAGCCCGGGCGTAGGCCGCCAGCAGGCCCGCGGCGTCGACGCCGGTGTAGCGCTGGGTGGTCGACAGCGAGGCGTGGCCGAGCAACTCCTGGATCGAGCGCAGGTCGGCGCCGGCGCCGAGCAGATGGGTGGCGAAGCTGTGGCGCAGGGCGTGTGGCGTGGCGCTGGCCGGCAGGCCGAGCCGACCCCTCAGCTTCTGCATCAGGGCCTGCGCGCGCCGGGCCGGATAAGGCCCGCCGCGGCGGGCGCGGAACAGGGGCTCATTCGGTTCGAGCGGAAACGGCAGCACATCGACATAGGCGTCGATCGCCTCGGCCACCTGCGGCAGCACCGGCGTGAGCCGCATCTTGGAGCCCTTGCCCAGCACCCGCATCGACGAGCCCAGCGGGGCGTCCTTGCGTTTCAGCGACAGCGCCTCGGAGATGCGCAGGCCGCAGCCATAGAGCAGGGTCAGGAGCGCCACGTCGCGGGCGGCTTCCCAGGGATCGAGATCAGGATCGGCGTCGGCCTCGAAGATCAGTCCCCTCGCCTGGTCCTCGGTGACCGGCCGCGGCTGGCAGGGCTTCACCCGGGGCCCCCTGACCAGCTCCAGCCCGGCGTTGGGGATGCCGAGCCGGCGGTCGAGGAAGCGGTGGAAGCTGCGGATCGCCGACAGCGCCTGCGACAGCGAGCGGGGCGACAGGGGCCGGGCGCCCTGGCGGCGGAAGGCCAGGAAGGCGCGCACGTCGGCGGCCGGCACAGCGCCGAGGTCGGCGGCGGAAAGCGGCCCGCCCATGTGCTGCTGCAGGAAGTCGAGATAGCGGCGCACGCCGTCGCCATAGGCTTCCAGCGTGCGCGGCGAGGCCCGCCGCTCGTGCGCCAGGTGCTGCAGCCAGGCCGCCAGGACCTCGGCGGCGGTCATAAGAGTCTCAGAACACCGGCCATCGCTCGGCCGTGCGCTCGACCACCCGGGCCAGGAAGGCCACGAGTTCGCAGCCCATGTCGGAGGCGAATCCGTCCGGATCGGGCGAACCCAGGGCCAGGACCCCCTGGCGCGCCGGCGTCCAGAACGCCAGTCGCACATAGGCGGCGCTGCGAACCTGCTCGGCCGCTTCGCCGAACACCGTCTCGGCCTGCACCGGCTCGCCCATGCGGGCCAACCCCTCGGGGCCCAGCAGGGCGTCGGTGGTCCCCGAGACCAGGGTCCGCCAGCCGGACGGCGTGCGGCCGGGCCGCTCCAGGGCCACCACGGCCGCGGTCAGGTTGAAGCGCAGCCGCGCGGCCTCGGCCAGCCGTCGCGCCATGTCGGCGTGATTGCGGGATTCCAGGATCTCGAGCACCGTCGCATGGGCCTGGGCCTGGGCTGCATGATTGGCCCTGGCCACCGCCTCGAGTTCGCGCCGGACAGCGGCGTCCGGCGGCTGGGCCAGCGCTCGCCGGGCCAGAGCCGGCGGGATGAAGTCCACCACATTGGCGGCGTGGATCCTGAGACCCAGGTCGCTCAGCAGCGCGGGATCCTCGCGGATCAGGCCCGGGTCCGCCCGCAGGAAGGCCCGCACGGCGTCCCAGCCGATCTCCGATATCTCCGCGGCTTCGGCTTGCGCCTGCCCGGTTTCCGTCGCCCCCATCCTCGCCTCCATACTAGAGGATCGACCGTCTCCACGCGGGAAGCGGTCGCCAGGAGTCCTTGAACCCCGGTTCCGGTTAATGCCCGCTTTCGAGAGCCCTCGACGCCCGGGCCAATCTCGGCGATGACCGGGGCCATGAGCCGGATCGCCGAGGTCCTTTTGCCTCTCCCCCTGCCGGAAGCCTTCGATTACGCCGAGCCCGAGGGCATGGACCTGCGGGTGGGCGAATTGGTCGCCGTGCCGCTGGGCTCCAGGATGGTCAGCGGCGCCGTCGTCGGCCTGAAGGACGCCCGTGGCCACAATCGTCCGCTCAAAGAGGTGGCGGCGCGCCATGCCGAGCCTGCCCTGACGGCCGGCGCCCTGGAGTTCATCGACTGGGCCGCACGCTATGCGGTCGACAGCCCTGGGCAGCCCCTGGCCATCGTCTTGCGCGGCGCCCGTGCGCCCAAGCCGAAGCCGGAGAAGGTGCTCAAGACGACCGGCAGCCGGCCGGGCCGCATGACCCCTGCGCGCGAGAAGGTGCTGGCGGCGGCCGAGGCCGGACCGCTGTCGCCCCCGGCGCTGGCCGCCGCGGCGGGAGTGTCGGGGGCGGTGCTCAAGGGGCTGATCGCCGAGGGTGCGCTGGCGATCGAGCTGCGCGAGACCGTGGCCGCCTTTCCCGAGCCCGACCATGGTCGTCCCGGCCCCCCGCTCAACCCTAGCCAGGCCGCCGCGGCCGCCGAGCTCAAGGCCCTTTTGGCCCTGGGCGGCTTCCAGGCGGCGCTGATCGACGGGGTGACCGGCTCGGGCAAGACCGAGGTCTATCTGGAGACGGTGGCGGCTGTGCTCGCCGCCGATCCGGGCGCCCAGGTGCTGGTGCTGCTGCCCGAGATCGCCCTCACCCAGGCGGTGATCGCGCGCTTTTGCGAGCGGTTCGGGGCCGAACCGGGCGAATGGCACTCGGCCGTCACCCCGCCGCGTCGGCGCAGGGTGTGGGAGGCGGTGGCGACGGGGCGCTGTCGCATCGTGATCGGCGCCCGCTCGGCCCTGTTCCTGCCGTTCAGGAAGCTGGCCCTGAT
>DATCFQ010000507.1:0-3397 GCA_036509495.1 Caulobacteraceae bacterium | reverse complement strand
GCCCGGCCGCGGCGCCGGCCGCGGGCAAGCCGGTCGGCCTGTTCGGCGCCTATTCCGAGGCGCTGCTGAAGGCTGCCGAGCGCCGGCCCGAGCTGGTGGCGATGGACGCCGACCTGATCAAGGACATGGGCCTGATCCCCTTCTCCGAAAAGCATCCGAAACGTTTCTTCGAGTGCGGCATCGCCGAGCAGGACATGGTGTCCATGGCCGGTGGCCTGGCGCTGGCGGGCATGCTGCCGGTGGTGCACTCGTTCTCGTGCTTCCTCTCCACCCGGCCCAACGAGCAGATCTACAACAACGCCACCGAGCACACGAAGATCGTCTACGTCGGCGGTCTTTCGGGCGTATTGCCCGCCGGCCCCGGCCACTCGCACCAGAGCCTGCGCGAAATCTCCGCCGTCGGCGGCATGCCCGGCCTGGTCATGGCCGCGCCCTCCTGCCCGGCCGAGGTCGGGGCCCTGCTGGACTGGTGCCTGGACGTCCACGACGGCCCCTCGTTCCTGCGCATGGCCTCGCTACCGGCCGAGACCGACTGGGACCTGCCGACGGGCCACGCACCGCAGCCCGGCAAGGGCTTCGCCATCACCGAAGGCCAGGACGCGGTGCTGATCGGATCAGGGCCCATCCTGCTGGCCCAGGCGGTGAAGGCCTCGCGCCAGCTCGCCGAGGCGGGGATCGGGCTTTGCGTAGTGAACCTGCCCTGGCTCAACCGGGTCGACGCCGACTGGATCGCCGGCCTCGCCAAGGGCCGGCGCCTGCTGGTGACGCTCGACGACCACTATCTTGAGGGCGGCCAGGGCGAGAAGATCATGGCGGCCCTGGCCCGCGCCGGCGTCTCGATCCCCACCCTCAACCTCGGCCTGAAGGCGGTGCCGCCCTCCGGCCAGCCGGCCGAGGTGCTGCAGCGCCTGGGCCTGGACGCCGCCGGCATCGCCTCCAGCGTGCGCAAAGCCCTGGGCTGAGCCGATCCCGCCTCCGACGAATTGGACTTCCGCGGACTTCGGGTTGAGTTAGGGTCGGGCGTCCCGGGGGTAGGAATGTCGTCTCATTGGTTGTTTCTGGGCTTGGCCGCGGCCAGCCTGTGCGTCGCGTCGCCAGCGTTCGGCGCCAGCCAGCCGACCCTCGGAGCGCCTCCCAGCTGGGTGGATGTGGCGGCGATCCCGGACGCTCCCGCCCCGACGGGCTCGCCCGCGGTCCAGACCCTGCTCGACGACAACCAAAGCCGGCTCGGGCCAGGCGGGGACGTGTTCTACACCCGCCGGGTGCAGAAGGTCCTGCGGTCCGAGGGCCTGTCGGACCTCACCAGCGAGAGCTTCACCTGGGATCCGGACACCGAGTCCCTGGCGGTGCACAGCATCGCCATCCGCCGCGGCGGCAAGCTCATCGACCTCTTGAAGGGCGGCCAGAAGCTGCTGGTCCTCCGGCGCGAGACGGGCCTGGAGGCCGGCATGCTGGACGGCCGGCTGACGGCCACCTTGCAGGTCGAGGGCCTGCAGGTCGGCGACATGCTCGACGTGGCCTGGACCGTCAGCAAGCACGATCCGGTCACCAAGGGCCGTTCGGAGGACCCCGAGGGGCTGAGCTCCGGCGGCGTCACCGCCCGCTACCGGGTGCTGTCGTCCTGGCCCAGCAGCGACCCGGTGCGCTGGCGCAGCAACGAAGGCCTGCCCAAGCCGGTGATCAGCACCCAGGGCGGCCGCAGCGCGCTGGTGCTGGACGCCGCCAACATCAAGGCCCCGATCCCGCCGGCTGGCGCGCCGTTCCGCTATGTCTGGATCGGCCGGCTCTATGGCTCCAGCTACAGCAGCTGGAACGAGGTTTCCGGCCAGATCTCGCCCTTGTTCGAACAGGCGGCGACCCTGGGGTCATCTTCGCCCCTGCGCGCCGAGGCGGCGGCCATCGCCGCGAAGTCCAACGACCCCAAGGTCCGCGCATTCGACGCCCTGAAGCTGGTCGAGGACAAGGTCCGCTATTTCTACATCGGGACGAACGACGGCGGCTATGTCCCGGCGGCGGCGGACGAGACCTGGCGGCGGCGCTTCGGCGACTGCAAGGGCAAGACGGTGGTGCTGCTGGCCCTATTGCGCCAGCTCGGGATCAAGGCCGAGCCGGCGCTGGTCAGCACCGGGGCCGCCGACGGCATGGACGAGGACCTGCCGGGGCTGCTTCGCTTCGACCACGTGCTGGTCAGGGCCGAGGTCGGCGGCAAGGTCTATTGGCTGGACGGCACCCGCGAAGGCGACGTCGGCGGCCTGGAGCAGCAAACCCCGCCGGCCTGGCGCTGGGCCCTGCCTCTGCGTGCGGGCGGAGCGGGCCTCGAACGCATCGTCCAGCCCCAACTGGATAAGCCGATGATGGATGTCGACATCCATCTCGACGCCAGCAAGGGAATCGATCAGCCGGCGACGGGAACGTTCCGCATGACCCTTCGAGGCGACGCGGCCGTGGCGCTCCGGCTTTCCACCGCCCGCGCCTCCAAGGAGGATTTGATCCGGATCGAGAAACGGTCACTGGCCAATTCCATGGCCTGGTTCGAGCCGAAGTCCGTCGAGTGGCGGGACATGCCGCAGGACAACGCTTTCGAGGTCGACGTCAGCGGCGATGCGGACTTGGTCTGGCGCGACAATCCCGACGTGCATGCGCGGGAGTACAAGTTCCCGGGTTCGGCCGGAGACGCCAGGCCGTTCGCCTCGCGCGAGCCCGGGCCGAACCAGGACGCTCCCTTCGCCCTGGCATTCCCGCTCTACATCAAGGCCGCGATCGAGGTGGTCCTGCCGGACGGCGGTAAGAACTTCACCGTCACCGGCTTCGACCTCGATAAGACCATCGGGGGCTATCACATCGTCCGAGGCGCCAAGATCATCGGCGGCGTGGCGCGCATGGCCGGCTCGGCCCAGACCCTGGCGCCCGAGGTCTCGGCCGCAGATGCAAAGGTGGCCAATCAAACCCTGCGCCGTATGGTCGGCGACGAGTTCGTGATCCGCTACCAGCCTCCCCCGCCCGCAAAAAAGGCCGCGACGGCCGGCCATCCTGCAGCCTAGACGCCGCCGCGTAGGCCGACGGCCGGGAGGTCGTCGAATCCGGCCACGCTGGGCTCGGGCCGGACCAGCCCCAGGGTCCGCACCTCTCGCACGCTGGCCTTGGCGAGCAGCCGCAGCGGGACCTCGTCGCTGTCGAAATCGCCTTCGATCCCGCCCGGCGATCCGGTCCAGAGCTCGAAGCGCACCAGCCGGCCCTCGTCCCTGAGCCTGGCCAGGGCGGGGATGTCCGCGCCCCAGCTGGCGAGGCTGCGCCCCGAGGCCCAGCCGTGGCCATGCAGATCGGCCGGGACCAGCACGAAAGCCGCCTGATCGAGTAGAGCCTGGCCGTGCGCCCGTAGCGTCTCGGCGGCCACCAC
>DATCFQ010000506.1:0-7072 GCA_036509495.1 Caulobacteraceae bacterium | reverse complement strand
TGGGCCGAGAAGATCGCGGAGGCGCAGGTCGAGACCACCCGCCGGATGGACAAGGCGCTGGATCGGGAAAACCACTGGATGCAACGCGGGGTCACCGCCCGGCGGGCCCGCAACGAGGGGCGGCGGCGCAAGCTCCTGCAGATGCGCGAGGACAAGAAGGTGCGGCTGGGCTCGGCCCAAGGCCCGCTTTCGATGGGCCTGGACTCCGGCGGCGCCTCGGGCAAGCGGGTGATCGAGGCCAAGGGAATCTCCAAGGCCTTCGGCGAGCGGGTCGTGCTGAACGGGCTGTCGACCCGGGTGATGCGCGGCGACCGCCTGGCCGTCGTCGGCCCCAATGGCGCCGGCAAGAGCACCCTGGTGAAGATCCTGCTGGGCGAGCTCCTCCCCGACGCCGGGGAGGTGAAGCTGGGCTCGAACCTGCAGATCGCCTACCTCGACCAGGCCCGTGCGGCGCTGAAGCCCGGCCAGACTCTCTGGGAAACCCTGGCGCCGGCGGGCGGGGACCAGATCATGGTCCGCGGCTTCCCCAAACATGTGGCCGCCTACGCCAAGGACTTCCTGTTCGACGAGCGCCAGCTGCGCCAGCCGGTCGAGAGCCTCTCGGGCGGCGAGCGCAACCGGCTGCTGCTGGCCCGGGCCCTGGCCCAGCCGGCCAATCTGATGGTGCTGGACGAACCGACCAACGACCTCGACATGGACACCCTCGACCTGCTCGAGGAGCTGCTCGCCGACTATGACGGCACCCTGATCCTGGTCAGCCACGACCGCGATTTCATCGAGCGGCTGGCCACCTCGACCATCGCTCTGGACGGCACGGGCCGTTCGGTCGAGACGCCGGGCGGCTGGAGCGACTTCGTCTCGCAGAACCCCGGGTTCTTCGAGGGCCGGGACCCCGGCCCCCTCAGTCCCGCTGGGCGGGACAGCGCCCCCAGGGGGGGAGCATCCCCGGCCGGCAAGGGATCGGCCGCCAAGCTTTCCTTCAAGGACTCCCATCGTCTGGGGGAATTGGAGGCCCTGATGCCCAAGCTGACCGCCGATATCGCCCGCCACGAGGCCACGCTCGAGGATTCCGGTCTCTATGCCCGCGATCCGAAGGGGTTCGACCAGATCATGAAGGCGCTCGGCGCCGCCCGCACCCAGCTCTCGGCCGCCGAGATCGAATGGCTGGCGCTGGAGGAAAAGCGCGAGGCGCTCGGCGCCTGACGCTTGGCGATGGCGGGGGTCCTGCCCTACCCTCGCGCGGCCGTCCGGGGAGGGGTCCAAACGTGAAGCCACTGCGACTGATCGCGCTCGCTGCAGCGCTGGTGCTCGCCGCCTGTTCGCCGCACCCGAAGTCCGCCGGCTCGTCCGGCCCGGCCGCGGCCAGCGGCCTGACCCCGATCAAATTCGCCACCGACTGGCACGCCCAGGCCGAGCAGGGCGGATTCTACCAGGCCCTGGCCACCGGCGAGTACAAGAAGCGCGGGCTCGACGTGACCATCGTCCAGGGCGGCCCGAGCGTGAACGTGCCCCAGCTCTTGGCCAGCCATGCGGTCGATCTCGGCATGGGCTCCAACAGCTTCATCGTCATGAACCTGGCCCAGGAGAAGGCGCCGGTGAAGGCGGTGGCGGCCTTCATGCAGAAGGACCCTCAGGTGCTGATGGCCCACCCGGACCAGGGCATCAAATCGATCGCCGACATGAAGGGCCATCCGATCCTTCTGTCGGACGCCTCGGTGACCGCCTTCTGGGTGTGGCTGAAAGCCAAGTACGGCTTCACCGACAGCCAGGTGCGCAAATACACCTTCAATTCCGCGCCCTTCCTCAGCGACAAGCGCGTGATCCAGCAGGGCTATGTGACCTCCGAGCCCTACACCCTGGAAAAGCAAGCTCACCTCAAACCGGCGGTGTTCCTGCTGGCCGACGAGGGTTACCCCGGCTACGCCGCCATGGCCCTGGCCAGCGACAGCCTGATCGCCTCCAACCCCAAGGCCGTGCAGGCCTTCGTCGACGGCTCGGCGGCCGGCTGGAAATCCTATCTCGGGGGCGATCCCAAGCCCGGCGACGCCCTGATCCTCAAAGACAATCCGGAAATGACCCAGGACGTGCTGGATCAGGCCCGCGCCAAGATGCGGTCCTATGGCATCGTCGGTTCGGGCTCGGGCGCCATGACCGACGCCCGCTGGAAGGCGTTCTTCGACGTCGCGTCCGGCCAGGGGGTCTATCCCAAGACCATGGATTACAAGCAGGCCTACACGCTGCGGTTCGTGGGCAATGACACCATCAAGGTGGGACGCGAGGATGTGACCGTGCATTGGCAGGGAACACCGGTGTTCACCAAGCAGCGCGTGGCCCCGAAGGGCCAGGGCTGACGTGGCCATCGCCTCCCCCTTCCCGCTCATCCCTCCTACCTCCCCCGCCGCAGGCGGCGGGAGGGGGACCGCGCGCCGAAGCCGGCGCGAGCCGGCTGAAGAGCGCGTGGTGGAGGGGGAAGGCCACGCGCACCGAATCGCAGCGGCGACCGATCCGGGCGGCCGCTCGCCCCCTCCACCACCCGCTCTGCGGCGGGCGGTCCCCCTCCCGCCGTCGCTGCCGCGCCGGGGGAGGTAGCTGCAATGAGCGGAGCGCGGATTTGATCGCCGCCCTGGACGCCGTCGAGGTCGACTACCCCGGCCGTGGCAGGGCGCTGGGGCCGTTCAGCCTTTCGTTGGAACCCGGCGAGACCGTGGCGCTGATCGGGCCGTCGGGCTGCGGCAAGTCCACGGCGCTGCGGCTGCTGGCCGGCCTCGAGGCGCCGACGCGGGGGCGGGCGGTCCTGACCTCGGCCAAGGGCGAGACCTCGGTGGTTTTCCAGGCGGCCACCCTGATGCCGTGGGCGACGGCTGAGGACAATGTCGCCCTGCCGCTCGAGCTTGCCGGAACGCCGCGCGAACAGGCTCGCGCCCGGGCCCGCGAGGCCCTGGCCAAGGTGCGGCTGGCCGGCGCCAGCCTCGATCGCGTCGGCCTGGCCGGTTCGCACAAGGCGCGGCCGGCGCAGCTATCCGGCGGCATGGCCATGCGGGTGTCGCTGGCGCGGGCGCTGGTGACACGGCCCCGGCTGCTGCTGCTCGACGAGCCGTTCGCGGCCCTGGACGAGATCACCCGCCGGGCCCTGGCCGACGACATCCAGACCCTGTGGGCCGAGCTGAAGCCCGCCATCGTCTTCGTCACCCACAATGTCGAGGAGGCGATCTATATGGCCGGGAGGCTGGTGGTGATGAGCCCCGGACCCGGCCGCGTCGCCGCCGAAACCCGTATCGAAGGCCCGAGGCCGCGCCCGCCGGGCTTTCGCGTCACCCAGTCCTTCCGGGAGACCGCCGAGAAGGTGTCGCACGACCTCGCCCTGGCCATGGAGCAAGCAGCGTGAGTCGGCTGCTCTCCGTCCTCGCGCCCATCGTCCTGATCGGCCTGATCCTCGGCGCCTGGGAAACGGCCTGCCGGGCGCTGAACGTGCCGGCCTATTTCCTGCCGCCGCCAAGCGCCATCGCCGAGGCCGCGGCGACCAACGCCCCGGCCCTGCTGCACTCGGCCTGGAACACCCTTTCGATGGCTCTGGTCGCCCTCCTGATCGCCAGCGCCGTCGCCATGGCCCTGGCCCTGATCGTGGCCCCGAGCGTGCTGATGGAGAGCGCCGTGCGGCCGCTGGCGGTGGCGCTGCAGGTGACCCCTATCGTGGCGGTCGCGCCGCAAGCGGTGATCTGGGCCGGTCTCGACCATCCGGAACGGGCGGTGGTGGGCCTGGCCGCCATCGTCGCCTTCTTCCCGATCTTCTCCGGGGCCCTGACCGGCCTCAGGTCGGCCGATCCCGACCTCGAGCGCCTGTTCGACCTCTATGGCGCCACGCGGGCGCAGCGGCTGTTCCGGCTGCGGCTGCCCTCGGCGGCGCCCTACATCCTGGAGGGTCACAAGGTGGCGGCGGGCCTGGCCATCGTGGGGGCGGTGGTGGCCGAGTTCGTCGCCGGCTCGGGCAGCGCCCAGGGCCTGGCCTGGCGCATCCTGGAGGCCGCCAACCGGCTGCAGATCGCCAAGGAGTTCGCCGCCGTGGCGGTGCTGGGGATCATGGGCGTGGCCCTGCACGCGCTGGTGCACGCGGGCGAGCGGGCGATTCTTCTGCGCTGGCGGGGCCGCCGTTAGCCGGGGGTTAAGCGCGACCGGATAGGAGGGCAGGATGTCGGGGATTCGCCCAATGCGCCTGATCGCCTTTTTCGCCTCTATCGCCGTGCTGTTCGCCCTCACCGACGTTGCCGCGGCCCAGACCGCCCTGGCCGCCTCGGCGGCTTCGACGGCCTTCACCCAGCCGCAGACCCCCAGCGCCCGCGCCGCCGGCCTGCGCATGCTGAGCTGGCCCGGCAAGGTGGGCGAACGGACGCCGGCTCCGGTGCGCGTCCAGGCGATCGCAGAGCCACAGCGCCGCATCTGGAACCCCGCGCCAATCTCCGCCCCCCCGGCGCCCTCTGCCGCGCCGGTCCGCCAGGCCGCGCTTCCGACCAGCATCTATGCGCCGCCGCCGCCGGCCGCCGCCCCTGTTCTGGTCAGGCCCGCCCCCGTGCAGCAGGCCCGGGCCGCGCAGATGACCGCCGCCGCCTCGCCCTCCGACGGCGACTACCAGCCGCCGCACTTCTATTCGCTCTATCGCGAGTACGGTCAGAAGCCGGACCCGATCCCGCTGAACTCGCAGTTCTTCGCCGCCGCGACGCCGGATCTGGCGCAGCCGCCGCCGGACCTGCCGCACAACGTCACCACCTCCACCGGCCGGGTCATCCAGGCCCCGTCGCCTTCGCCGGACGACGGCCCAGGCTGAAGCCATGCGGAGCTCCAAGCTCCATGACCTGATCGCCCTGGCCCGGGAGCCCTCCAGCGACCGGCGCCGCGAGCTGTTGCGGGAAATCACCGACCTGTTCCTGGCCTATCCGGCCGGAGAACTCGACGCCGGCCAGACCGCCCTGTTCGACGAGGTGATGCTGCGCATCGCCGGCGAGATGGAAGAGGCCGTGCGCGCCGAGCTGGCGCTTCGCCTTGCCCCCACCGACGCCGCTCTGCCCGGGCTGCTGGGCTCGCTCGGCAAGGACTCCATCGCCGTCGCCGAACCGGTGCTGCGCCGGGCCTCGGGGCTGCGCGAGGAAGACCTGCTCGCCGTCGCCCGCACCCAGGGCCAGGATCACCTGAGAGCCATCTCCCAGCGCGAGGTGGTGCCCGAGGCGGTGTCGCAGGCCATCGTCGAACGCGGCGACGACGCCACACTCGGGCTCCTGCTGCGCAACCACGGCGCCGCCCTGTCGCGCGAGGCCACCGAGGCGGCCGTCGACCGCGCCCAGGCCAATCCCAGCCTTCACGCCGTGGTGGTCGAGCGGCGGAGCCTGCCGCCGGATCTGCTGAACGAGATGTATTTCATCGTCGAGGCCCGGCTGCGCGCCAAGATCATGGCTCGCAACGCCGAGCTCGATCCCCGGGCGCTGGAGGCTGCCCTGCAGGCCGGCCGGCGGCGGCTGGAAGCCCGCGACGGCGTGGCGCCGAGCGACCTGGCGGAGGCGGAAGCGCACGTCCAGCAGCTGCAGCGCAAGGGCGAGCTGACGCCCAAGATGCTTGCCCGCTTCCTGCGCCAGGGCGAGCGCACCCGCTTCACTGTGGCCCTGGCCCGGCTCGCCGAGATCGACTTCCACACCGCCCAACGAATCCTGGACGGGCGGCGAGTCGACCCGCTGGCGATCGTATGTAAGGCGGCCGGCTTCGACCGGGCGCTGTTCTTGACCTTCATCGTGCTGATGCTGGACCAGGACGAGAACGCCATCGGCCGGGCGCAGGAATACGGCGATCTCTACAACCAGCTCTCGACCGAGGCCGCCTCGCGCGCCATCCGCTTCTGGCGTCTGCGCCGCCAGGCCGCCGACGTCGCGGCCTAAGCCCATCGTCCGCTCATCCCCGCGAAAGCGGGGACCCAGGCTTTTTCAACCACGAACCTCACGAACGGCGCCGGCCTTGGCATGTTCGTGAGGTTCGTGGATAATTCTTGCGGCCTCTCAGCTCAGCAAAACGCCTGGATCCCCGCTTTCGCGGGGACGAGCGCAGTTGGTCAGGCGAAGCCCAGCCCGCTCTAAGCGGCGGTCTCCCTGAGCCGCTCCAGATCGGTCGCGGCCATGTCAGCCAGAGACCGCAGGCCATTCTCCGAGAACACGTCCAGCGCCGCGATCAGCGCCTCGCCGGCGCGGGCATGCTCGCCCCGGCCGCAGCCGCGCGCCTTGGCCTGGGCCTCGTAGATGCGGGCGAGGTTCAGTTGCAGCACCGCCCAGGTCACCGGTTCGGGCGGCGACTTCAGGGCGCCGAGTTCGCCGCGCAACACCGCCTCGGCTTCGTCCAGGGCATAGGTGTCGCCCTTCGCCTCGGCCTGGCGGACCAGGCAGGCGACGCGGTCCTGGACCGTGACGGCGCGCAGCGCCAAGTGCTGCTGCTTGCCGACCACGCCGAGGGCCTGGCCGAACGCCTGCAGGGCCCGCAGGAAGGTGCGCTCGTCGTCGCTGACCTCAGCCAGGGCAGAGAGGACCAAGCCCCGTCCGTGCTGCAGGCGCGCCCAGTCGAGCGGCGAATGGTCGGGCGCGATCAGCTCGAGCGCGGCGTCCAGCGCCTCCAGCGCCGTCAGGACTGCGGCGGCGTCCCCGCGCATTTCGGCGAGCTTGAGCAGGGCGAGGCCGCGCAGCTCCTGGGCGCGGGCGAGCAGGATCGGATTATAGGCTCCGTCGAGGCTTGGGATCAGCTCGGCTAGCTCGCTCAGGGCCTGGCCGATCAGGGCTGCATCGCCGAGACGCGCGCCGGCGCCGGTGAGGAGTTCGGCCTGTTCCAGTTTCAGCCTCAGGCGTTCGGCGGCGCCCAGGCGCGTGCGCCGGTCGGCGAGCACGGCGGCAAACGCCTCGATGGCGTGGTGCAGGATCAGCGGATCGGGTCCGCCCAGCGCCAGCCGCGCCTTCACCGCCGCGGTCATCGCATGGACCTCCGGGGTGTCGATCGCGCGCGACAACAGATGATCGGCGGCCGCGTGCAGGCCCTCTTCGCCGAACAGGTC
>DATCFQ010000505.1:0-6895 GCA_036509495.1 Caulobacteraceae bacterium | reverse complement strand
CGCCGAGACCCACGAGGTGCTGCTGAAGGGCCAGGGCGAGGGCCACCTGCGCGCCACCCTGGAACGGCTAAAGCGGCGCTACGGCCTGGACGTGGCGGCGCTGCGGCCGCGCACGCCCTACAAGGAGAGCGTCAAGAAGAGCGTCACCCAGCATGGTCGCCACAAGAAACAGACCGGCGGCCACGGCCAGTTCGGCGACGTGATCGTCGAGATCGGCCCGGTGGAGCGCGGTGGGGGCGTGCAGTTCTCCGAGAAGGTCACTGGCGGGGTGGTGCCGCGCCAGTGGATCCCGGCGGTCGGGGACGGCGTGCGCGACGCCTGCGAGCGGGGGCCGCTGGGCTTTCCGGTGATCGACGTGAAGGCCTGCCTGATCGACGGCTCCTACCACACGGTGGACTCCTCCGAGCTCGCCTTCCGCACCGCCGGCCGCATCGCCATGAGCGAGGGGCTCAAGGCCTGCCAGCCCTATCTGCTGGAGCCGATCGACAAGGTGGTGATTTATGCCCCGAGCTCGGCCACCTCCAAGATCACCTCGGTGATTTCCAGCCGCAGAGGTCAGATGCTCGGCTTCGAGGGCTGGGAGGAGTCGCCGGGCTGGGACCGCATCGAGGGCTATCTGCCCCACGCCGAACGCCAGGACCTGATCGTGGAGCTGAGGTCGCTGACCCAGGGCCTCGCCACCTTCGAGGCGGCCTACGACCACATGGGCGAGGTCTCCGGCCGGCTGGCGGACGAGATCGTCAACAGCAACTCCAGGCACGCGGCCTGAGCGGCCCACGCGTCTGCCGTTGACTTGGGCGGCAGGTCACGGCTTCAAGACGAGCGGGCGGGGACCTATCCCACAGCCCGACAATCCAGGGAGGATGCATGGCGCGAGTGGCCCTCGTGACCGGAGGCACGCGCGGCATTGGTCGGGCGATCTCGGTCGAGTTGAAGAACCAGGGCCGCAAGGTCGTCGCCAACTATGCCGGCAATGACAAGGCCGCCCGCGCGTTCACCGAGGAGACCGGCATCGTGGCCTACCGCTGGGACGTGGGCGACCACGAGGCCTGCCAGGAGGGCGTCGCCAAGGTGGAAGCCGAGCAGGGGCCGGTCGAGATCCTGGTCAACAACGCCGGCATCACCCGTGACGGCACCATCATGAACATGACCTTCGACATGTGGCGCGAGGTGATGCGGGTGAACCTCAGCGGCTGCTTCAGCATGGCCAAGGCGGTGTTCCCCGGCATGCGCGAGCGCCGCTGGGGCCGGATCGTCAACATCGGCTCGATCAACGGCCAGGGCGGCCAGTACGGCCAGGTCAACTACGCCGCCGCCAAGTCCGGCATCCACGGCTTCACCAAGGCCCTGGCCCAGGAGGGCGCCCGCTGCGGCGTGACCGTGAACGCCCTCGCGCCCGGCTATATCGACACCGACATGGTGGCCGCCGTTCCACCCGAAGTGCTGGAGAAGATCGTGGCCCGGGTGCCGGTCGGCCGGCTCGGCCGCGCCGAGGAGATCGCCCGCGGCGCCGCCTTCCTCTGCGGCGAGGACGCGGGGTTCGTCACCGGCTCGACCCTGTCGATCAACGGCGGCCAGCACATGTATTGAACCCTCGGGGCCGGGGGAGGGGAGCGTCGATGTCCGAAGCTGAAGACCGCGCCAGGGTGCTGGGGCTGATCACGTCGGCGTGGCCGGTGCAGGTGATCCACGTGGCGGTCAGACTTGGCCTGCCCGATCGGCTGGCGGACGGCCCCGGGTCCTCGGCCGCGCTCGCCGAGGCGACGGGCTCGCACCCGCGCACGCTGCGGCGGCTCTTGCGCGCCATGGCGGCGCTGGGGCTCTGCCGTCAAACGGGCGAAGACCACTTCGAGCTCACGCCCGCCGGCGGTCTGCTGCGCACCGGGGCGGAGGGCTCGGTGCGCGGCGTGGCGCTGCACTATGGCGAGCGGATCTGGGGCGCCTTGAGCCAGCTCGACCAGTCGGTGAAGACGGGCCGGCCCTGGCGCATCTCGGGAGCCTCGGGCTTCGAGCACATGGCCTCCGACCCGGGCCAGATGGCCATGTTCCACCAGTCGATGGCCGACCGGACCGGCCCGGCCGCCCAGTCATTGCTCGAGGCCTATGATTTCAGCCGGTTCCGGATCCTGATGGACGTCGGCGGCAGCTTTGGCGCCCTGCTGGCGGCGATCCTCGAGGCGCATCCGCAGCTGACGGGCCAGGTGCTCGACCTGTCTGCCCTCAGCGACGCCTCGAACGCCTATCTGGCGAGCATGGGCGTGGCCGACCGCGCCCGCTTCGTCGGCGGCAGCTTCTTCGAGCCCGTGCCCTCGGGCGCGGACGCCTACATGCTGAAGTCGATCATCCACGACTGGGACGACGCCGAGGCCGTGCAGATCCTGCGAAGTTGCGCCGCCGCCGCCGGGCGCGAGGGCCGGGTCCTGGTGATCGACCGGATCGCGCCCGAACTCGCCGGTGAGGATCCCGTCGATCTCATCACCTTCCAGGGCGATATGATGATGCTCACCGCCAACGGCGGTATGGAGCGGACGCTGAACGAATTCCAGGCGCTCTACGATCAGGCCGGTCTGGCGCTGCGAAGCGTGACACAAACCGCTTCCGGGTTCGCGGTGATGGAGACCACCGCCGTCCGGTGATGAGCTAATCGGCGCGCTCCGGTTCGGCCGCGTGAGCGTCGTGACCGGTAAGCGCCTCTCGATCGTCGTGATCGTGGTCGTCCAAGCCTGGGCGCCCGCAGCCGCGTCCGCCTATTCGACGATCACGATCCTGGGTTCAGAGGCGGGCGAGGATGATCTCGGCGCCGGCCGCGGCGGCCTCGGGGGCCAGGGCCAGGGGCTTTTCCACCCGCACCCGCACCCGCGTCACCCGCTCGTCCTCCAGGCACATCTGGCCCAGCCGCTCGGCGAAGGCCTCGACCAGCAGGAAGTGCCCCTCGGCCGCGGTGCGGCGCGCCTTTTCGGCGATGACTTCGTAGTTGATGGTGTCGGCCAGGCGCTCCCAGCCGGTGGCGGCGATGTCCATTTCCACGTCGGCGATCAGCGGCTGGCGGATGCCGTGCTCGTGGTCGTAGACGCCGATCTCGGCGTCTAGCTTCAGCCCGCGCACGAACACCTTCACGCCGGCCATCTTGCCGGGACGCGGCGGGGCCTGCTCCCGCGAGGAATCTTCAGCCATGGGAGCCTCCGGAACTAGTCGCCGACCACGTCGGGCGTACGCCAGGCGAGGTGCTGGCCGCCATCGACGGCGATCATCTGGCCGGTCACCTGGCGGGCGTCGATCAGATAGCGCAGGGCGGCGGCGACGTCCTCGGGCGAGGAGCGCCGCTGCAGCGGAACATTGAGGGCTTCGGCCGCGAAATCGGCCGCGGTCTGGTGGATCGAGGGCAGGGTGGGGCCCGGCCCTATGGCGTTGACGCGGATCTTTGGCGACAGCGCCTGGGCGAGCACGCAGGTCGCCGACCACAGGGCCGACCGGCTGAGGCCATAGCTGAAGAACTGCGGATTGGGCTTCCAGACGCGCTGGTCGAGGATGTTGACGATCAACCCCTCGGCGCCTTCGGGCAGCTCGGCGGCGAAGGCCTGGGCCAGCAGCACCGGCGCGCGCAGGTTGGTCAGCATGTGCGCGTCCCAGGACTCGCGATCCAGGGTCTCGATCCGGTCGTCGCGGAACACCGAGGCATTGTTGATCAAGAGGGTGACCGGCCCCAAGGCCCGGGCGGCGTGGCCGACCAGGGCGGAGGTTTCGGCCTCATTGGTCAGTTCGGCCGAGACCGGTGCGGCCTTGCGGCCCAGGGCGCGGATCTCGGCGGCGACGGCCTCGGCGTCATCGGCGGAGCCACGGTGATGCACGGCGACGTCATAGCCGGCCTCGGCGGCGGTCAGCGCCATGGCCCGGCCGATCCGGCGCGCCGCGCCGGTGATGAGCGCGGTTCCGCGCGTCATGCGAGGGCTCAGTCGAAGCGGCCGAACTCGACCTTGTTGAGGAAGGCCATCACCGCTAGGAAGGCGACGATGCAGATGGCGGCGACGGTCGACATGGGACGCTCCGGGTCAGGCTCAGGCCTGGGGCCGCTCTAACGAAGGCCGCGCCGCGCCGCAAGGCTTGCCCCTTCCGGCGATCTCGTCCATCTGCCCGCCATGCCGGTCTCCGCCGATTATCGGCCCGATCCCAGGTTCATGACGCTCGGGCCGGAGTTCGCCGACGAGGTCGAGCCTGCGAGCTTTCCCCAATCGATCCTGCGCTTCCGCAACGACCGCGCCGCCGCAACCGTCGGGCTGGAGGCGCTCACCGATGAGGAGTGGCTGGCCCACTTCGCCCGCTTCGAGCCCCTGCCGGACAATCAGCCCCGGCCGCTGGCCACGCGCTATCACGGCCACCAGTTCCGGACCTACAACCCCGATCTCGGCGACGGCCGTGGCTTCCTGTTCGCCCAGATGCGCGAGGCGGGGAGCGGTCGGCTGCTCGATCTCGGGACCAAGGGGTCGGGCCGGACCCCCTGGTCGCGCACCGCCGACGGGCGGCTGACCCTCAAGGGCGGGGTGCGCGAGGCCCTGGCCAGCGAGATGCTGGAGGCCCTGGGCGTCCCCACCTGCCGGACATTCTCCCTGGTCGAGACCGGCGAAGCGCTGCAGCGGCCCGACGAGCCCAGCCCCACCCGGTCCAGCGTGCTGGTGCGGCTGTCGGCGACCAACATCCGCTTCGGCACCTTCCAGCGCCACGCCTTCCATGGCCGCGCCGACCTGGTCCAGACCCTGATCGACCATGTGGTCGAGACCTACTACCCCGACTTGGCGGTTCATGACGGCGCCGCCCGGGCCGCGCCGCTGCTGGCCCGGATCACCGAACGCTCGGCCGAACTCTGCGCGCGCTGGATGGCCGCCGGCTTCGTGCACGGGGTGCTGAACACCGACAATCTGAACATCGCCGGCGAGAGCTTCGACTACGGCCCCTATCGCTTCCTGCCGCGCAACGATCCGAACTTCACCGCCGCCTATTTCGACCAGAACGGGCTCTACGCCTTCGGCCGCCAGCCCGAGGCGGTGCTGTGGAACCTCAATCAGCTCGGCGGCTGCTTCTCGCTGGTCCAGGACAAGGATCCGCTGGTCGAGGCGCTGCAGGGCTATGGCGGCGCCTATCGCCGCGCCCTGTCGCTGGCCATCGTCCGGCGGCTGGGGCTCGAGCCCCGCACCGAACAGGAGGACGTCGGCCTGGCCAATGGGGTCTTCGGCGCCCTGGCCGAGGGCGGCGAGCGGCTCAGGTGGGAGCCCTTCTTCTTCGACTGGTTCGGCGGCGCGGCCTCGGAGGACCGGGCCATGGGCGGGCCGCGGGCGCATCTCTATGCCGGCCCCGCGGTAGCCGAGCTGCGCGGCTGGTTCGGCCTTTATGAGCCCGACCGGCCCGAGCGGGTCGACCAGGCCTATTTCAAGCGGCCCGAGCCGGAAGAGCTGCTCTACGACGAGATCGAAGCCATCTGGGCCGGCATCTCGGAGCGGGACGACTGGTCCGCGTTCGGCGAAAAAATCCACAGGATACGCACAGCGGGCGCTGCTTCCGGCCTCACTCAAGCTTAGGTTTATCGCCTGTTTGGATAACGCAGATCGCTGAAATATCAGCGTTTTCGGCGCAAATTGCCGCACCCTCTCGCCTGTGGATGGAATCGGCTTGTGGTGAAGCCTCGCCCAAGGTTTGCATGGTCACGGGGCAGGCGTCTCCAAGTGGGACACGCCTGTAATTGTGGGGGTGATTATGCGGGTTCCTACGGGGCCGTTGTTCAAGCCGTTCGATTACGCGCTGATGGTGGGGTTCGCGATGGCGTTCATCATGCTGACCACCTTGCGGCTGGCGTAGCGACCTAAACCGCTCAACCTTCGAAAAACGAAATCGTCCGGATCTCGATGCTCTGACGCGGCCTGGCGTCGGGCGCGCTGGTCGGGTCGTCGAAGGCCGTATGGCCGGTCAGCTGCACGCGGCTGACGTCTGAATCGCAGAGCTTGAAGGCGAAGATCTCGTCCGGCCGCATCCGCGGGACATAGTACCAGCGGTGCCGTGGGCTGTAGGCGATGTTGAAGCCGCGCATGGGCCGGCGATTGGGATCGTCCAGGCCGCCGCGGATTTCGCTCGGATTGAGGTCGCCCCGCTCGACCGTCGAGGCGTCGCAGAGCGCCAGCGGCGTCTTCTCCACGGTGGTGATCGGCCGCCACAGGTTCATCAGCATATGACGGTGGCCCAGCAGGCGCTCGGCCTCGGCCCCGCCGACCAGATCGCGGGTCCACCATTGCACCGTCGCCTCGTCGTAATCGACGTGGGCCCCGCGGGCAGGCAGGCGGCTGTCGGGGGTCCCCTTGGCGTCGGTGCGGATGATCTCGCCGAAGATCAGCACCCGCGTGGCGCCGGTCAGCGATTTCACCAGGGCCTCGATCTCCGGATAGTAGATCGCCTTGATCTGGGCGGGATCGGAGAAGTCCTTCAGCGCCGTCGGGCGCTGCACCACGACGAAGCCATTCTCCTCGAGCCTCAGCCGGCCGGCGATGGCCCGCGCGTCGCGGATGACCACCGGATGCTCCTCGACCGGCCAGTAGGAGTCCTCGCGCCGCCCCGGATAGAAGATCGCGGCCTCGCCCGGCACGACATAGGGAATGATGGCGTCGATCGCGCCAGCCTCCAGAGCGGCTCCCACGGGCGGTCTCCTTGCTTTGCGAAGGATGTTAGTGCGCGGGCGGCGGCTTTGGAACGGGGCTTTCTTCCCATCCGCTCATCCCGGCGAAGGCCGGGATCCATATGTGGACGGCCCCCCTGCCTGCAAGGTCGGTGGTTGAGTGCTGATCGGATCGGCTTGCATCCATATGTACGGTCTGGCGGTCTACAGAGACCGTCGCCAAGATGGTTTTCGCCGGGC
>DATCFQ010000504.1:0-3231 GCA_036509495.1 Caulobacteraceae bacterium | reverse complement strand
GACGCCCGCGCCGCCGGCGGTTGCTCTCGAGTCCCGTGCCGCTCCGCCTGAGGTCGCGTCGCAGCAAGTCGCTCCGCCCGCAGCCGTCCAGCCGCCCGTGCCGCCGCCGGCGGTCCTGGCTGAAGCGAGCTCCGCGCCGTCGAATGCGCCGGCGCCGAGCCCCTATGTCGACATTCCCCTGCCGCCGCGCAGCGAAGCGCCGCTCATGCCACGTGTCGAGGCCGCTCCGCCCGCGCGGTCGCAGGAGGTCTCCCAAGTCCGACCGCCGGATCCACCGCCAGCCGATCCGGTCCGCCGCGTGGTCTATGCCTGCGACGACGGACAGGGCCTCACCGTCCTGTTCGATGATCGCGACCAGACCGCCATGGTGCTGCCACACGACCAGAACCCGATCGCCCTGCGGCTCAACCAGGACCACGACAGCGGTGGCTTCTATTACGAGGGATCCGGCCACGTGCTGTTCGGAGCCGGCGCCCGCGCAGGCTACGCGTCGGAGGGCGCCGAGCCGGTCGACTGCTACGCCCGCGGCGCCCGGCGCCAACTCAGCTCACGCGCCGAGGCGACCTATGCCGCCGGCCCCGACGGCGACCGGTAGTCAGGCCTATCGGGGGGTGTCGATCGCCTCGATCATAGCCGCGATCCGGTCCGCGGCCAGGTCCTGATCGGCGTTGGTCAGGCCGGAAAGCTCGAGCACGCCCAGGCTCGGCCGCACGTCAGCATCGCCGACGCGGCCATAGGCGGGATCATAGTGGGCCTCGATCAGCGCCCCCGCCAGGGCCTCCAGGTCGCCGGCTTCGGCCAGGGCGAGCCAGGCGGCGACGGTCTTGCGGCCATGGCGGCCGGGCAGGCGGGCCAGCAATGCCTCCAGGGCGCCCAGGTCGCGCGCGATATCGGCATAGCCGACGGCGAGGTATCTGGCCCGGGCCTGCGCCGGGACCTGCAGGGTGATCCGCGGCGCGGCGGTCATCAGCCGCCAGAGTGCGGGCGGGACCATCCGTTCGCCGATCTTGCTGGCCTCGGCCTCGACCAGGGTCGGCCGGCCCGGGTCGAGCCGCTCGAGCGCCGACAGCAGCCGGCTTTCGAACATCTTCTGGCTGGGCTGCGGCCGGCCGGGCAGGGCGCCCAATAGCGAGCCGCGGTGCTGGGCCAGCCCCTCCAGGTCCAGCGTCTGGACCCCGCGATCGGCTGCGCGGGCCAGGATCTCGGTCTTGGCCGAGCCGGTGTGGCCGTCGATCAGCACCAGCCGCAGCAGGGCTGGCTCGTCATAGAGCCGCGCCTTCACCTGGCGGCGATAGGTCCGATAGCCGCCGGCCAGCACCGCGGCGCGCCAGCCGACCTGGCTCAGCACCGTCGCCATGGCGTTGGAGCGCTGGCCGCCGCGCCAGCAATAGATCAGCGGCCGGAACGATCCCGGCTTGTCGGCCAGGGCCGTCTCCAGGTGGCGGGCGATGTTGCGGGCGACCAGGGCGGCGCCGACCCGCCGGGCGAGGAAGCGCGACTCCTGCACATAGATGGTCCCGACCCGGGCCCGCTCCGCGTCGTCCAGGACCGGCAGATTGATCGCGCCGGGGGCGTGATCCTCAGCGAACTCGGCGGGGCTGCGCACGTCGATCAGGGCGTCGAAAGCCGCCAGGCTCGCCGCGTCGGCTGTGGTGATGACCTCGATGTCGGACATGATGCAGTCGGGCGTATAGAAGGCGCCGAGCCTTAGCACGAGCCCAACCCATGCAAGACGCCGCCCTCGCGGAAAAGCCGCGACTGACCTCCCTGGCCCACGGAGGCGGCTGCGGCTGCAAGCTGGCGCCCGGGGTGCTGAGCCGGATTCTCGCCGACATGCCGGCGGCGCTGCCCTACGCCGGGCTGATGGTCGGGACCGAGACCAGCGATGATGCGGCGGTCTGGCGGCTCAACGACGAACAGGCGCTGATCGCCACCACCGACTTCTTCATGCCGGTGGTCGACGACCCGTTCGATTTCGGGCGGATCGCGGCGACCAATGCGCTGTCGGACGTCTACGCCATGGGGGGAACCCCGATCCTGGCCCTGGCCATTGTCGGCATGCCGATAGGCCGGTTGCCGGTCGAGGACATCCGCCGGATCCTGGCCGGCGGCGCGACGGTTTGTGCGGAGGCGGGCGTGCCGGTGGCCGGCGGTCACTCGATCGACAGCGTCGAGCCGATCTACGGGCTGGTGGCGCTGGGGCTGGTGCATCCGGATCGGGTGCTCACCAACAGAGGCGCGCGCCAGGGCGACGTGCTGGTGCTGACCAAGGGCCTGGGCGTCGGGGTGCTCAGCGCCGCCTTTCGGCAGCAGCGGCTGGACCGGGCCGGTTACGACGCCCTGATCGCCTCGACCACCCAGCTCAACTCCCTGGGCGCCAGGCTCGCCGGCGTGGAGGGGGTGCACGCGGTCACCGACGTCACCGGCTTCGGCCTGCTTGGCCACGCCCTGGAGATGAGCCGCGGCGCCGGGCTCGGCATCCGCATCGACGGGGCGGCCCCGGCGCTGCTGGCGGGGGCGGAGGCGCTGGCCCGCGCCGGCGTCAGGACCGGCGCCTCGACGCGCAACTGGGCGAGCTATGGCGATCAGGTCGAGCTGGCGCCGGGCTATGCCGATTGGCGGCGCGATCTGCTCACCGATCCGCAGACCAGCGGCGGCCTCCTGATAGCGGTCGCGCCCGAGTCGGGCGAGGCGGTGCTGGCCCTGGCCCGCGCCGAGGGCTTCGCCATGAGCCGCATCGTGGGTTCGGTCGCCGGCGGGCGGCCCGGAGTGTCCATCATCGGCGCCTGAACCGCCACGCTGGCTCCCTTTATCCGAGCGTGATATGATTCGCGCGTCGGCGGGTTGGCTTTGGCGTGGTGAGTGTCGAAGATGACTGACGTATCGGTGACCGAACAGACGCGGCAACAGGTCGAGCGCGCCCAGCGGGCGTGCGAGGAAGCGCGCGAGCGCATCCGGGTCGGTCGGAGCGGCGGCCTCAGGCTCTCCCCCGATATCGAGACCGACGAGCTTACGCCTCTCGATGCGGCGCGGGCCGCCACCGACTGATCAAGAAAATGTCCAGCTCGACCGGCGCGAGGACTGTCTCGCGCCGGGGCGCAGGGCTGTGCTCAGGCCGGGCTGCCGACGCCGGGCTCGAGCGCGATGTCCTTCTTGGTCAGCATGTCGGTGACGATCTCGGAGACGTAGCCGAAGGCCGAGCCGATCACCACCGATAGGATGGTCGGGACG
>DATCFQ010000503.1:0-2216 GCA_036509495.1 Caulobacteraceae bacterium | reverse complement strand
GGCCAGCCGGTCGTTGTCGCCGTAGCGGATCTCTTCGGTGACCACGGTGTCGTTCTCGTTGATCACCGGCGCCACGCCGAAGCCCAAGAGGGTGTCGATGGTGGCCCGGGCGTTCAGCCAGCGGCGGCGCGTCTCGGTGTCTTCGCGGGTGAGCAGCACCTGGGCGCAGAGCAGGCCGTAGGGCTCGAAGGCCTCTTCCCATGCCCGCATCAAGAGGCTCTGGCCGGCGGCGGCGGCGGCCTGTTTCTCGGGCAGGCTGAGGGTCCTGCGCCGGCGCAGGCCCAGCCGCTTGCGGCCGAGCGCGATGGAGCCGGAGGACACCACCACGATCTGCTGGCCGCGGGCGCAGACCCGCGCCACGTCCGAGGCGAAGGCGTTCAGCCAGGCCGCATCGGCGAGGCCGGTCTCCGGGTCGATCAGGATCGAGGATCCGACCTTGACCACCAGCCGGCGGGCTGGGGCGATCAGGTTCACGGCCGCCAGTCCTCGACCTGAGTCTCGCCGGCGGTCTCCTCGCGCTTTGCGGCGGCGCGGCGCACGCGCACCTCGGCGAAGGCGGCGCGCAGCAATTCGGTCACCCCCTCGCCGGAGACGCCCGAGACCAGGAAGGGCTGCTTGCCGGCGGCGGCCTTCAGCTCGGCCAGCTTCTCGGCCCGAACCTCTGGTGTCAGGGCGTCGGCCTTGTTGAGGGCCAAGAGCTCGGACTTGTCCTCGATCCCCTCGCCATAGGCCTCCAGCTCCTGGCGGACGGTGCGCCAGGCGCCGCCGACATCCTCCTGGGTCCCGTCGACCAGGTGGATCAGTACGGCGGTGCGCTCGATATGGCCGAGGAAGCGGATGCCGACCCCGGCGCCGTCCGAAGCGCCCTCGATCAGGCCGGGGATGTCGGCCAGCACGAAGCGCTCCTGGCCCGACAGCTCGACCACGCCCAGGTTGGGGGTCAGGGTGGTGAACGGATAGTCGGCGATCTTCGGCCGCGCGGCCGAGGAGGCGGCCAGCATGGTCGACTTGCCGGCGTTGGGCAGGCCGACCAGGCCGACGTCGGCGATCAGCTTCAGCCGCAGCCAGAAGCACCGCTCCTCGCCCGCCAGCCCGGGATTGGCGAAATGCGGCGCCTGGTTGATCGGGCCCTTGAAGTGGGCGTTGCCGAAGCCGCCGTTGCCGCCCTTGGCCAGGCGCACGCGGTCGCCGGCATTGGCGAGGTCGGCGATCAGCGTTTCGTGATCCTCGTCCAGCACCTCGGTGCCCGCCGGAACCTTCAGCAGCGCCTCCGCCCCGTTGGCGCCGGAGCGGTTGCGGCCCATGCCGTGCACCCCGGTCTCGCCCCTGAAGTGCTGCTGGTAGCGATAGTCGATCAGGGTGTTCAGTCCCTCGACCGCCTCGATCCAGACATCGCCGCCGCGCCCGCCGTCGCCGCCGTCGGGGCCGCCGAACTCGATGAACTTCTCGCGCCGGAACGACACGGCGCCGCCCCCCCCGTCGCCGGAGCACACATAGACCTTGGCCTGATCGAGAAACTTCATCGCGGCCTTATTGTCCTAAAGGCCTCGAAGGTCGAGGGCGGCCCCATGGCCTTTGGTGTTCGGAACTGACCCCCAGATCGGGTATTCGAGGGTGATCGCAGGCGTCCGAGCCATGAGTCCCACCGACCAGGCCATCCCCACCCCCGCCGCTCCCGCCGCCGCCCTGCACCGCAGCCTGGTCGCGCGGTTGCGCGGGCTGGTGCGGTCCAGCGAGCTGGCGCTGACGGTGATCTCCGCCTTCGTCGGGGCCGGGGCGGGCGTGCTGGTCATGCTGCTGAGCCGCACGGTGCAGTGGACCCACGAGATCCTGTTCGGCATCGACCTCAACGAGCGGCTGAGCGGTTCGGCGCAGCTGGACCCGGTGGCGGTGGTGGTCTGGCCGGTGCTGGGCGGCCTGCTGGTAGGGATCTCGCTGTGGATCACCCACAGGCGCCAGCGGCCGCCGGCGGTGGACCCGATCGAGGCCAACGCCCTGCACGGCGGGCGGATGAGCCTGATGGACACCCTCCTGGTGGTCGGCCAGGTGCTGGTCTCCAACGGCTTCGGCGGCTCGGTGGGGCTGGAGGCCGCCTATACCCAGGCCGGCTCGGGCCTGGCCTCGCTGGCCGGCTCGCGGCTGCGGCTGCGGCGCAGCGACCTTCGCGTGCTGGTCGGGGCGGGCGCCGCGGGGGCCATAGCGGCCGCGTTCGGCGC
>DATCFQ010000502.1:0-2075 GCA_036509495.1 Caulobacteraceae bacterium | reverse complement strand
GGCCCAGCCATGGCTTTCCTGCCCATAGACCCAAGGCCTCGGCTTTCGCATCGACGCCCTTCTCGGCCCACCACGCTTCCTCATTGCCGACATCGTGAAGTGCCCGGTGGTGGGTAAAGCAGAGCGGCACCGTCCACTCGTCGCTGACCTTGAGCCCCATGGCCCGCGGCTGACAGAATCGCAGATGGTGCGCCTGCGCCCCCGTGCGGCCACAGACCAAGCAAGGCCGCGCGGAGACGAAGCGCAGATGATCGCGGTCGCGCAGCCGCTTCGGAGTCCCGAGCATGAGCACCGATTTATCGATGGGCAGAGCCGGCGCGGGGAGGGCGGTCTCTTCCGATACCGTGGCAGGCATGAGGTTGAGGGCCGTGGCCCGCCGCTCGTAATGCTTGGCGAGGACGTCGGCGTAGGGCGTCCCTTTGGGGGTCCTGAGTTCCGGGTGCTCGGTTCGAAGCCGTGCGAGGACGGGCCCTTGTCGATGCCAGAGGGAATCGAGACCCGTGAGATCGCCCGCTGCGGCGATCGCGTCCTTGAGGGCGACGCAGACGGCTTGCGGGGTTTCGTAGGTGCCGTGAGGCAGCCCGTCAGCGCCCACCAACGTCCAGGGCGCGGACCCAGCGCGTTCATGAGTCGCTGCGAATATCCCCGGCTCGGATTCGGCCTCCACCCGCTGACCACTGGCTCCGTTCATGCTGCACGCGTCTTTGGCTTTCGGCGCCCGCCGGACGCCTGCCTGCTCCCGGTCGTAGAGTGCGAGACCGAACAGATTGCCGAACGTCGTCAGCGCGCGCTTCGTCGCGTCCGTCTCAGCTTCCTTCAGTGCACTCTCATGCGCCTCGCCTAAGGTTGGGGCACTGCCGTGTCCGACCCCACTGCCGTCCCGGCAGATTACCGTCTCGCCGGCGCGCACGCGGATTCGAACCCGCACGGTATAGGCGCAGGTCTTGGGGCTGGCACGTCCATCCTGGAACACGCACTCGGTCGCGGCGGTTTCCCGGTCCCAGCCATCGAAGCCAAAGACCCGGTTCGCCTCATCGATCGCGTGCCATCCCTCGATATACGAGAGCTTCATGCCGCGGTTTTCACGGGTCTTGATGTGCTTCTCATGGAGCTTGCCGGCCAGCCGCCGGATCTGGTTCTCGGCGAAGGCCATCACTTCGTCCTCACCGATAGGGTGGATCCGCCATTGCCCATCCGTGCGCCTGCCACCTCGTCGCCAGCACTCAATGTCGCCAGGATCTTCTTCTTGTCGAGTTTTGGCGGTTGCGGCCTCCAGTAGGGCTCGGGGATCACGGACTCGTCGGCGATAAGCAAGCCGGGTGGTACCGCGCGGAGCGACGCCGTAAAATCAGGCTCGGCCAGCTTCTTGATGTCGGCCCGTTCCATCACCGAGGCGACCGTGCACCGCATCTTATCGGCCCGCGCCTCGATGCGGGCCAAGCGCTGTTGCATTTCTGCGATCCGTAATCCCAAGGCGGACGCCAGGGTCAGATCATCGAGATAGGTGCGAACGACGACGGCGAGCGCCTCGGGCAGATTGCTGATCCCCTCGAGGGTGTCGCGGAGGGTGTCTTCGTCGATTTCTTGGAATTCGGCCAGAAGATGCTCGCGGAGATATTCGTGTTCCGCGAGGGAACGGACTAACATCGGTTGCATATGCCTCTCCATCGATTGGATGCTTAATATATGCAACTATGCTTTAAATATGCAATAGTAAACCTGCATGATTGCGCTTTATCCGCAATACGGCCAGTTTTCCGGCCGTGAGCATCACGGCCGCACAATGTCGAGGAGCTAGAGGGCTGCTAGGGATCACGCAGGCCCAATTAGCTGGCGATAGCAGTGTCAGTCTCCGGACAATTGCAAATTTCGAGACCGAGAATAGCCAACCCATTCCCGCGAATTTGAGTGCGCTTCGGCGCGCCCTTGAAGCCGCCGGTGTCGAATTCATTGATGCCAATGGCGGAGGTCCCGGCGTCCGCTTCCGGAAGGTTCAGAAGTAAGTTCTGGGCGTCTGAGGGCGCCGGCACCGAATTTATCGATGGGCTCGGACCGGCCCCTTTGCCTTCGGCGTC
>DATCFQ010000501.1:0-5926 GCA_036509495.1 Caulobacteraceae bacterium | reverse complement strand
ATGCTGGGCTCGTAGCTGCGCTCGTAGGGAGAGCTTAAGAGCGCAGTTTCGCGACATGTTCATAACCCGGCAAGGCGGCCCACCCCGGAGGCGTACTATAAGAATGGCTCTACATCTTGTGGAGCTGAGCCATGGACCGGCACCGTCACGATCATTCGTTGCTGCCGCCCGGCCTCAAGATCGAGCATTATTGAGATTGGGGTCGCCGAAATCGTCGCCGTCGCGCGATCGCGGCTGACGATGTCCGAATGTCCGGTGTGTGGGCGCCCCTCGACGCGGGTTCACAAGCCGCTACTGGCGGTGTCTGGCTGGAGGCGAAACTGCCCTGGCTGGTGATCGACGACCCTGTCCAGAGCATAGATGAAGTCCACATCGCGCAATTTGCCGCGCTGTTGCGCACATTGGCAAAGCAAATGCAGCGCCACGTGATCATCGCCGTCCACGAGCGATCTTCGACTATGGGGCCCTCGAACTCAGCCCAGCCTTCGGTGGTGATCGCCTCAACGTCATTGAGCTTGACCGCAGCGCGATCGGCGTTACCACGAGCCGGTGGGATCCAAAGCTCTACGTCGCCGATCGGGCGATCGCCGCTTAGCGCAGTCGGCCGGCCCAGTGAATCCGGCCTTCGCGCTCGACTAGATTCAGCGCTATATCGCTCACCTCAAGGGCGATCTCTACGAGATCGGCGGCTAAACCGGTGAGGCTGATGTCGGTGCACCCGACCTACCCGTGGCTCAGAGCCGGGCCACCTTCTTGAACCAGGCCGCCGCCGCACCGATCGACCACCTGGGACTGATGGGCTCACGCGGGGGTGGGGCCTCCGGCTCCGAGGGGACCGGCCTGTCTACGCGCTCCACATAGCGACGAACGTCAAACAGCGGGTCGCCGACCGCCTTGGCCGGGTAGTGCGGGCAGGGCTTTCCGCGCCGCCGAGCCAGGCGGTCGGAGGGCGTGACGGTCCCGAGGTTGGCATCGTAGGCGAAGTAGGCGCTTCGCGCCGGATCACGCGCCCAGGGGGTGATGAGCTGCACAACTAGGCCCACCGCGGTCGACGCCAGGACGCCGTTCGGCCAGACCACCTGCGGCCGGCTCCCCGCGACGCCGTAGCGCTGAGCCTCGGCCTTCAGCCGTTCCTCGGTGACAAGCTGGAGGCACCGCAGGCACGGCTCGCCCGGCGTCGACAAGACCACCTGACCGCTGACCAGGCTCTCCCAAGAGTTGGGCAGCGGCGTCACGTCCATACCCATATCGATGTAGGGGATCATGAAGCGGCGGCAGAAGGCCTCGAGCTCGTCCTTCGAGCCGATGTGGTCGAGGCCGCCGACAATGATGTCGCTGCCCTTCAGGAGCTCGCCGGCTTCCTGCCACTTGGCTTGGCGCAAGACGGTCCGCGCTTTGGGGTTCACGGCGCGGATCACGCGCGCGGCGATTTCCACCTTCGGGCGCCCCGCCTTCACATCCGCCAAGGTGCCGCCGACCAGCCGGTTGAGGTTGGTCAAGGTGATGATGTCGTCGTCGAGCAGCACGAAGCCGCCGATCCCCAGGTGTGCTAGCTGCTGCGCCACGTGCGAGTTGCCGCCGCCCAGCCCAACTAGGCCGACGGTGGCGGCGTCCAGCCGCGCGTCACTCTCAGCGCCGAGGAAGCTCTGTCGATCAAGCCAGGTCATGAGTCCCCCATTCGCGCTGCAGCGGCGCGTCGACGCGTTGAAATTGGTCGATGATCACCGGCGGCCGATCGTCCGCAAGCCACAAGAGACCGTGCGCGGCGTCGTTGCTCAGCACCAGCAGACCGTGCGGCATGCGCGGCGTGGTCTCGAAGAAGCCTGGGACGAAGTCCTTCGCGCTGTTCAGGTCCACGCCGCTGAACCCCGGCTTACCATGGCCGCCGTGGGTGTGGACGTGGAGAAGCGCCGCCGGCGGCCGGTAGGCCGACTGCACCGCCTTGCGCATCGCCGTCGACCCGATCTTGGCCCCAACCTTGTGGTCGATTTCATAGTCCTCGTCCGCCACCGGGGTGTAGTCGCGCACCAGTAGGACCAAGCGATCGCCGAGATCGGCGGCCCCAACCGTGAAGAAGCCGACCCGCTCATGGGCGAATGGGTGCGGTCGGTGCAGGTCCTGCCGGACGGCGTCCAGCAGCCGACCGTCGATCTTCAGGTGTACCGTCATTGCAGCGGCCTCAGATGGGCGCCTAGGATCTCGTCCCAGCCGAGGCTGGGATCGACGCCGTTCCACGACATGGCGTGCCAGAGGACGCCGAGGATGTTGTGCGTGGTCCAGTTCTGGCCGCGGGCGGGGAAGGGTTTCGACAGGAAGAGGCGTGAGACGTAGCCGCCGTGCTGGCGGGGACAGAGCAGGCCATCGACCGTCTCCAACCCGCCCGCGTACTGGACCCGCAGCTCAGGAAGATGGACGAGCGGTTGGCCGCCATCTTCGTGGAGCTCAGCCCGGCGGCAGATCTTGCGAAGCTTGCGCAGTTCTGACCCCGGGTCCCTCACGATGAGTGCCCTGCCGGGGGGTGCGCGGAGAACTCCATGCCTTCACGGACCTTGATATGCTCTCCCGGCTTCAGCTCGCGGAACTCGCCGTCCCGTTCGATCAGGTCGAGGAGGTAGCCGGCCGGCGGCTTGAACACGTCGATCAACTGCTCGGTGGTGTAGACGCCCCGCTCCAGCTCGTAGGGCTTCTCCTTGTAGAAGACCGTCACCGTCTTGGGCGGGTGGCGCAACATCAGCCGCTCGACCCCCTTCGCGGCGAGGTCCACCAGGTCATCGTCCTCGAGCACGACGTCGCCGTCCGGCGTGTCGAGAACCAGCATCTGGTCGGGTTCAGCCTTGGCCAGAAACTTGATGTTCTTGGCCGCCAGCTTCGCCTTCGGCCACTCCATCGACAGGCCCTCCACGAAGAAGCGGTGGAGGTCGTCCCCACGCGTGACGAAGAAGCGCTCCACGCCGTCTTCCGCGAGGTCGACTAGTTCGGTCGGACGGATCGACTCCAGCTCACCCGAACGCAGGTGGCGCAGGATGACGAACGCTTCGATCGGATGGGCGCCGGCGGCTTCGGCGATCTGTGCGCCGACCACCTCCCGGTCGTCGAAACGCACGCGGCGGAACGTGAAGGTTTCGTCGCCAAGCTCGACCGAGAAGACGCCGGCGGCGTCTCGGTCGAGGGCGCTCTCCTCCTGGGGAATGAGCTGGATCATCGGTAGGTCACCTCGGTCTTGGGTTGGAAGGTCGCATCGCCGACCCGCGACAATAGGGATGACCGAGATTCCCCGTTACGTCAATATAAAACACACATTAATTGGGTTATGTTTATGAAAAGCACATAACATGTCAGCCCCATTGACACGCTCAGGCGACGTTGTCATTCTGCTTCGGTGGATGACATGGAACTCTACAGAGCGCTGGGCCAGAACGTGGCCCGGCTGCGAAAGGTCAGGGAGTTGACTCAGGCTGAGGTCGCGGCCGAGATCGGCCTCACACGTGCGTCGCTGGCCAATATCGAGACCGGTCGCCAGAAGGTGCTGCTGCACCACGTCTTCATGCTGGCGAATGCGCTGGATTGCGCGTCCGTCCTCGACCTAATTCCCACGAGCTTCGCGTTTGCGGGCGAGGAACAGCCGGTCACCGTGAACGGCAGCACGCTGAGCGAACAGCAGCACGCCCAGGTCGATCGCTTCTTCCGAACCGCTGGCACGCGCTGATCATGGCGGACAAGGAAAGAGCCCGCAGAGAGGCGCTCCGACTCTTCGAGACGAGTGCGGTCAAGTCGGCGCCGGTGCCGTTGGATCGGATCGCGCGCGCGGTCGGCGTGATCGTCCAGTACGCTCCCTTTGATGGCGAACTGTCCGGCATGTCGTTCATCAAGAACGGCCATCCGATGATCGGCGTGAACTCGCTCCATGCGCCCACGCGCAAGCGGTTCACCCTGGCCCACGAGCTCGGCCATGTGATCCTCCACCGGCACGTGCTCGAGACCAGCGGCGTCCACGTCGACAAGGGGATCCTTCGACGCGACAGCTTGGCGTCTGAAGGCACGGACGACCGTGAGATCGAGGCAAACAACTTCGCCGCCGAGCTTTTGATGCCGGAGCCGCTGCTCACCGCGGCGCTCGACGGCCGCAACTTCGACTTCGAGGATGAGGAGGCGGTCCAGGCCCTGGCCAAGCGGTTCAACGTCAGCGCCACCGCCCTGCAGTATCGAGTGCAACGGTCGTAGGCGGGCGGGTCGATGGGCTTCGTGATCTACGACCTTGAGACCACGGGCCTCAAAAAGAGGTTCGACCAGATCCTGCAGTTCGCCGCAGTTCATGCCGACGCAAACCTAGAGATCGTGGAGCAGGTCGAGTTCGAAGGCCGTCTGCCACCCCACATTCTGCCGTCGCCCGGCGCGTTGCACGTCACCGGCGCGCGCTACGCGGACCTGGTCGATCCGATGCGGCCGTCGCACGACACGATGGTGGGGGCCATCCACGCGGCGATGCTCCGCTGGACCCCGTCCATGTTCATCGGCTTCAATTCGATCAGCTATGACGACGAGGTGCTGCGCCAAGCTTTCTACGAGTCACTACGGCCACCGATCTACATGACCAACACGAACGGCAACTCGCGGGGCGACTTGCTGAAGCTCGCGCGGGTGGTCGGGACGCTGCGCCCCGACGTCCTGAAGACCGTTCGCGATCCAGACGGCCGGCGGGTGTTCCGTCTTTCTGACCTGGCGCACGCCAATGGCATCAACCCCGGGCGGTCGCACACTGCGGCGGCCGACGTCGTCACGACCTTGGCGCTCTGCCGGCTGATCGCGAGCGAGGCGCCGGTCCTGTGGTCGAGCTTCATGCGGTTTTCGAACAGGGCAGAGGTCCTGAACTTCATCGGCGAGCATGAAGCCTTCGCCGTCTTCGAGTTCAAAAAGGGCATCCAGGATGTCCACCCTGTGACCGCCATCGGGTTCAAGCCGACGGAAACCAACGTCCGTTACTGCCTGGACCTGACAGCCGACCTTGCCGCCTTGCGGCGGATGACGTCGGCGGAGCTGTTGGTCGAAGTCGCCAAGCCCGACGGTCCGATCCTGCGCCTGAAAGCCAATTGCTCGCCCATTCTCGCCGAGCTCTGGGAGCTCGATGCGAACCTGCTCGGGGACTTCACCGAGGCCGATCTGGAGTCGACCGCCGCCGCTGTGCGGGGCGACCACGCCTTCGTCAACCGCCTCCTCGCCGCCGCCGTCGCCTCCGAAACGATCTGGCCGAAGTCCCGCTTCGTCGAATTCCAGATCTACGACGGCTTCATTCAGGACTGGGACGTGGACGTCTGCCGTCGGTTCCATGCCGCGCCCTGGACCGATCGCGTGGCGCTGGTGGATCGCTTCCGCGACGCCCGGCTGAAGAAGCTGGCCCGCCGGCTCGTCTACTTTGAACGGCCGGACCTGCTGGAAGCTGACCTGCGCGTCCGGATCGAGGCCGCCGTGTCAGGCCGTCTACGGGGCCACGAGCCTGACGCGCCGGGTCGGACTTTCGCCGCCACGCTTCAGGAGTTTGACGTCTTGCTGGCGGAAGGCGGGGTCATCGATCCCGCCCTGGCCGGCTACCGGGCCTATCTACAATCGCAGCTGGCAGCGGCGGCGTAATCCGCCTGCCGATCCCCTTAGGTAGGCAGGAGTGTCGCGTGGTCGCAGATGCAAGCCAGGCTTGGGCGAGAAGCGTCCCGTGTGAGCTGTCACCCGCTGATCAGCCAAGAGCTAGTATTTGCGCTTGAATCGGTCGTCGACCGTGGGAAGCGACTGGCTTGCGATAAGCCGTTTGCTTCGACGCCGCTTCATGCGCCGCCGTTCTTCCCAATGCATTCCGAGGCAGAGGTAGATAAGCGCTGCGCGCACCAGCTTCAGCAGCCGGAGTGTACGGGCCTTAAGATCTGAGCGTGAGATCGAA
>DATCFQ010000500.1:0-2722 GCA_036509495.1 Caulobacteraceae bacterium | reverse complement strand
GGCGTCGGCGTCATAGGCCTTGACGATCCGCTCCACCATCGGGTGGCGGACCACGTCCTCGGCGGCGAAGCGGGCGACCCCGACCCCCTTCACGCCCTCGAGGATGCCCACCGCGTGCGACAGGCCGGAGTCGAAGGAATTGACCAGGTCGACCTGGCTGGGGTCGCCGGTCACCGCCATGCGGGCGCCTTCGCCCAGGCGGGTCAGCGCCATCTTGGTCTGCCGCCGCGAGGCGTTCTGGGCCTCGTCCATGATGACGAAGGCGTGGCTCAGGGTGCGGCCGCGCATGAAGGCGATGGGGGCCACCTCGATCTCGCCCTTGTCGCGGCGGCGGCGCATCTGCTCGGGACCCAGAAGCTCGGTCAGGGCTTCCCAGACCGGGGCCATATAGGGGTCGACCTTTTCGTTGAGGTCTCCGGGCAGGAAGCCCAGCCGCTCGCCGGCCTCGACCGCCGGGCGGGTGACGATCAGCCGGTCGACCTCGCCGCGCAGCAGCAGCGAGGCGCCATAGGCCACCGCCAGGAAGGTCTTGCCGGTGCCGGCGGGGCCGAGCGCCAGCACCAGCTCGCAGGAGGCCAGCATGTCGAGATAGCGCGCCTGGGCGGCGGTCTTGGGGGCGATGGCGCCGCGCCGGCCGACCGGCAGCATGGACGCGCCGGGCGCATGGCCGTGGGTAGTGGCGGCCGACAGGGCCACGCGCACGTCGGCTTCGGTGATCTCGGCGCCGGCGTCGGCGCGCTCGGCGATCACCCGCACCGCGCGCCTGGCGGCGGCGCGGCCCTTGGCGTCGCCGCGGATCGACACCCCGCCGCCGGGCGTCTCGACCAGCACATGGAAGGCGTCTTCCAAGAGGGCGACATGACGGCTCTGCGGCCCGGCCACCGCGCGGGCGGCGGCCTCGGACAGGGGCAGGAATTCCTCGCCTCGCGGACTGCTCAAGCGGCCTCCAGCTCCACCGCGCCGGCCAGGCTGTTGGATCCGGCCGCGGCGATCTTCACCGCAACGATCTGGCCGAGCCGATGTTGCGGCGCCTCGGCATGGATCGCCTGCAGATAGGGGGTGCGGCCGATCAGCTGGCCGGGATTGCGGCCGGGGCGCTCGAACAGCACCGGCACGGTGCGGCCGGCCATGGCGCCGTTGAAGGCCTGGCGCTGGGTCTCGAGCAGGATCTGCAGCCGCTGCAGCCGCTCGGATTTCACGTCCTCGGGGACCTGGCCCGGCATGGCCGCCGCCGGCGTGCCTGGCCGCCGGGAATATTTGAACGAGAAGGACGAAGCGTAGCGCGCGTCGCGCACCAGCTGCAGGGTCGCCTCGAAGTCGGCCTCGCTCTCGCCGGGGAAGCCGACGATGAAGTCTCCCGACAGGGCGATGTCGGGCCGGGCGGCGCGGATCTTGTCGACCAGCCGCAGGTAATGCTCGGCGGTGTGGCCGCGGTTCATCGCCTTCAGCACCCGGTCCGAGCCGGACTGCACCGGCAGGTGCAGATAGGGCATCAGGGCCTCGACCTCGGCGTGGGCGGCGATCAGGGCCGCGTCCATGTCGCGCGGATGGCTGGTGGTGTAGCGGATGCGGTCCAGGCCCGGGATCCTGGCCAGCTGGCGGACCAGGGCGGCGAGGCCGCCCGCATAGGCGTTGACGTTCTGGCCCAGCAGGGTGACTTCGCGCACGCCGTGGGCGGCCAGGCCCCGCGCCTCGGCCTCGATCGCCTCGGCCGGACGGGAGAACTCCGCCCCGCGGGTATAGGGCACCACGCAGAAGGTGCAGAACTTGTCGCACCCCTCCTGCACGGTGAGGAAGGCCGAATAGCCCTCCACCCGCCGCTCCTCGGGCAGGCGGTCGAACTTGTCCTCGGGATCGAAGTCGGCGGCCAGCCGCTCGCCCATCTGGCGCGAGGCGCGGGCGATCAGCTCGGGCAGGCGATGATAGGACTGCGGCCCGACCACCAGGTCGACCACCGGGGCGCGGCGCATGATCTCCTCGCCCTCGGCCTGGGCGACGCAGCCGGCGACGGCGACCTGCATGGCGTGGCCGGCCTCGGCGCGGGTCTGCTTCATCGCCTTGATGCGGCCGAGTTCGGAATAGACCTTCTCGGCGGCCTTCTCGCGGATGTGGCAGGTGTTGAGCACCACCAGATCCGCCTCGTCCGGCGCGTCGGCCAGGGCGTAGCCCAGCGGCCGCAGGACGTCGGCCATCCTTTCGCTGTCGTAGACGTTCATCTGACAGCCGTAGGTCTTGATGTAGAGCCGCTTTTGCGGAGGCTTGCTCATCGCCGGGCGTTATGGGGGTCAGGGCGCGACGGCGCAAGATAAGCCCAGGAGGCGGCGATGACGTACCAGCTCTACTATTGGCCCTCGATCCAGGGACGCGGCGAATTCATCCGCCTGGCGCTGGAGACCGCCGGCGCCGACTACCTCGATGTCGCCCGCGGCGAAGGCGGCATGCCGGACATGATGGCGCTGATGGAGGGCGCACGGACCCCGCCCTTCGCTCCGCCGTTCCTGAAGGACGACGAGCTGCTGATCGCCCAGGTCGCCAATATCCTGCTGCACCTCGGCCCCAAGCTGGGCCTGGCGCCTGACGACGAGGCCGGGCGGCTGTTCACCCACCAGCTGCAGCTGACCGTCACCGACCTGGTCAGCGAGGTCCACGACACCCACCATCCGGTTGCGGCCGGCCTCTATTACGAGGACCAGAAACCGGAATCCCAGCGCCGCGCGGCCGA
>DATCFQ010000499.1:0-9737 GCA_036509495.1 Caulobacteraceae bacterium | reverse complement strand
GGAGAATCTGCGGGCGCCGGGCCAGTACAGGCGTTCGAGCAGGGGTCGCGAAGGACCGCTCGGTCTTAGCGATGAGGTCAGCTCCCCGGCCCCGCCGCCGGCCTCACGGCCCCGATGCAGCTTCCGCGCGGTCAACCTCAGCGTCGTCATCGCCAGCAGGGCGATCGCCGCCCCGCGCTTAGCGGCGCCCTAACCGGCCGCCGACAGCCGCGACGATAGCGCCTGAAGGCTGGAGCCAAGGACCGCCATGGACGACCAAGACTGGATCAATCTGCAGCAGCTCGTCGGGCGCGGTCCCCAGCCATCGTTCCTGGACCCCGGGACGCCGGACCACATCCTCTACGCCAACGCCCTGGCGGCCTACGGCGGGGGCCAGCCGCAAGGCAGGGGGCCGACGCCCTATCAGTTGGCCCTGGCGGACGCCCTGGACGCCTACGGCAAGCAGACGCCGGCAGCTCCCGACAGGCCCGTCGATCCGTTCGACGGCCTTTCCGGCGGCGCCAGCCGAGCAAATCCGCAGCTCGTGAGCTACCGCGAACCCGGCGCCGCAGGCGCGGGCCGGCCTGCGCCGGACACCGGCGCCCAATATGCCATGGGCTCTCCCGCGGAGGTCGACCTGCCCTGGCAGGAGATGGCCGACCAGTACACGACGCCGTCGCCCAAGCCCGCGCCTCCGCCCCCTGTCGCGCCCTTGCCGACCCAGACCACGATCGATCCGATCCCGGGCTATGATCAAACCGGCGACAACGCCTGGAGGGCCGCGAACGACCAGACCTTCCTGGATGCGGTGAACCGCTACAACGCCGCCAACGGCTACCGCCCTGGCGACCCGGGCTACTGGACCGCCGATATGCTGAAGGCCCAGGCGATGCAGGAATCAGGAGGAAGCCGGCGGGCGTTCTCGACCGATCCCCTGCAAGTCAATGCGGGCGATTGGGACGACAAGAAGAGGACTCTGTCCGGCTTGGAGCCCGGCCAGGCCATGACTCCGCAGACTAGCGCCGGCGCCGCGCTGAAATGGTTGCAATACAAGGGGTGGCTGCGTGATGGGACGGGCAAGGCCTACCGCTACCTGGGCGATGAAAGCGCCTTGCAACGCTACAACACCCATCCGGGATATGGGGCGAAAGTCGAAGCCCTCGACAATGCCGCGAGTTCAATTCAGCGCCCCGGGAAATGATCGGGAATCTCGTGCAATTTCTCGCCTTGCAAATCGCGGATGGGCGAGTACAAAACACGAACATTCGCGGCTGAGGGAGCAGGCGATGATGGGACGTGTGTTCCGGCGGATAGCCTTGGCCTTGGCTTGCACCCTCGTATCCACCACGGCGTTCGGCGCGTGGATGAGTCCCTGCGCGACGGCGCGACTGATCGCTTCGTGGAAGTACCTAAGCGCGTGGCGCACGCTTGCCATCTACGACCCGCCCAAAAGCCCGTATGGCCACCAGGTTCGGTATGTTGGGCCGCTTCACGCCGGAAGCCGCAGCTATCGAATCTACTTCGATGACAGCTCCGCCCCGGAAGGCTCCCATCATCGGCATCAGGACATCGTCGTTCTGACGTCAACCGGGAAGTTCTTGGGCTCTTATGATGCCGGCGACGTCCCGCTGCCCATCACGATCCGGGGCCCCGATATCCTGTTCAACTTTCGCAAAGAGGACGGCGATCGCATCCACTTCGGACCCGCGGGACCGCCGAAGGAGGTCCGTCTCGACGGCGAGCTTCCTGACTTTCAGACTCCGGAGGGTTTTCGAAAGGACGCCCCGAACGAGAAGCCCTGGCCTCCGCGGGGGCCTCAAGTCCGGGCATACTGCAGGCCGTAGCGGCCTCCTAAGAGGCTGTGGAGGGCAAGGTCCGGAGCGTGTTTCGTCAAATTGTCCTGGCAGTGGCCGGCAGCGCTATCCTGTCAGGCCCGGCGCTTGGCGCTCGGCTCGCCCCCTGCACGGCGGCGCATTTGATCGCTTCATGGAAGCACGACGGCTTGTGGCTTACGTCCGCCGTCGTCGATCCTCCAATCAGCGTCGACGGGCATGATCTCCGTTATGCGGGCAAGCTCCGCGCCGCCAGCCGGACTTACAAGATCTACTACGATGATAACACCGAGCCAGGATCGGAAGCTCACGACGCCACTCAGGACCTGGTTGTCACCACGGCGGCGGGAAAGTTCCTCGGACTCTATAACATCAGCGATATCAGCGATGCCTACGAAGGGCCCATCCGGACTGAGGGCTCGGACATCCTGTTCCCCCTAAGCAAGGGCGGCAACGGGAAGTCCTTCCGCAATCGGATCCATTTCGGACCCGGGGGGGCACCTAAGTTGGTCCGCCTGGTCTTCGGCTACGATTTAGGGTTCCAAGTCCCGGAGGCGGCCGCGAGATCAGACGCCGGCCTCACGACCTACCCGTCCTGCTGGGGCTTCCGCGCAGTCAACCTCAGCGCCGTCATCGCCACCAGCGCGATCGCCGCGCCCAGCGACCAGCCGGCCAGCACGTCGGTCGGCCAGTGCACGCCGAGATAGACCCGGCTCACACCCACGGCGACCACCAGGCCCGCTGCGATGAGGAAGATCAGCACCCGTACGTCGCGCCGGGGCTCGCTGGCGGCCAGGATCACCGCCAGGGTCAGATAGACCACCGGCGCCATGGTCGAATGCCCGCTGGGGAAGCTCGATGAATAGACCAGGTCGAAGTGGGCCACGATGTCCGGCCGCGGCCGGTTGGCGATGGCCTTGACCAACTGGGCCAGTCCCTGCCCGGCGACCACGGTCGCGGCGAAGATCGACGCCTGCAGCCGTCGCCGCTTCATCATGAGGACCGCGACCGTCGCCAGGCTGATCAGGGTCAGCACGGTGAAGCCGCCGAGCGCGGTCATGTCGCGGGCGCACTCCTGCAACCAGCGCGGGCCAGCCAGGAGGTTCGGGTGTCCGGGGAGCCGTAACGCCATCAGCACCATGCGGTCGAACGCCCCGGTGTGCTGATCTTCCACCGCATCCCACAGCGAGGCGAAGGCCCAGACCAGGCCCGAGGCGGCCAGCGCCATCAGCAGCAACCGTCCCTCCACCCGCCGCATGGCGACGAGGACCCGTGCGGGCAGCGTCGGATTGGGATGGATCACGGCCATGGGCGCAGAACGCCTTGACGGCGCCTAGCGATCCCCGTCTGGCAAAAGCTCGGCCGTCGTGAGAACCGCCAGCCGGCTCGCCGCGTTACCTGCATCGGACCAGGAGCTTCACCATGCCGCTCGTCAAATACCGGGTCATCGGCCCTGGCCTGCCGCCGCAGAGGACCCAGGTCCCTGTCCCCGGTTGGGGCGGTGAGCCCCAGCCCCGCGCGAACGGCTCGCACGAGCAGGTCTGGCACTGCACGCCCTTCTCGGAGAGCGCCAAGTATGGCGTCGAACTGATCTATCCGTTCGAGCAGGACCTTCGCGTGAGCTTCGTGCGCGGCAAGGTGAAGCTCGAGGCCGATTGGGGCCCCGATCCGGATAACGGCCTGATGTGGCCGCCCTTCCGATCCTTTGGCGAGGGCTACTATTCCTACCAGAGCGTCATCGACCTGAAGGTCCCGCATGGCTGGGCGGTGCGCTCCGAGCCGCATCCGCGCTTCTACACCGACCCCACCTCGTCGACGCCCCTGGCTGTGCCGGCGATGATCCGCACCGAATGGTGGCCGATGATCCTGTTCGTGATCTTCAAGGCCCCGCCCAAGGGTGGGACCCACGTGTTCCGCAAGGGCGAGCCGTTCATGCAGCTGATCGTCATCCCCTCCGACCCCGCCCTCGAGCTGGAGCCCATGGGCGAGGAGGAATCGGCAGAGCGCGAACTGCAGTCGCGCCGGATCCGCGACAGCCGGCCAATCCTGTCGGAAAACACCACCTGGCTGTCCTCGACCAAGACCGTGTTCGACGGGACCTACCGGCACATGCTGCGGGCCGCCAAGGCGCAGCCCGAGGGGGGATAGGGCGACCAAACGAAAGCGGCCAGGCGAGGAGTTCGCCCGACCGCCTCCAGCTCCAGCGCTCGAAAGCGCCGCAGGATCGATCAATAGCGGCTGTGGTGGTGATGATGGTGGTGACGGGCCGGGCGATACACCCAGGCGCCGTTGTACCAGCTATAGCCGCGGCTCGAGTACCACCGCCGATTGTGGTGATGGTGGTGGTGATGATGCGATCGGTATTGCACGGGGATCAGAAGCGGGTTTTGCGCTTCCTGCTCGTCAGCCAGCCGCAGCCGTTCCACCGGGTTGGAGATCGGCTGCAACAGGTCGGCGAACGATTGGGCCGGCGCCGCCGCCGGCGCTTGCGCGGCGGCTTGCGCGCCGAGGGGAAGCGCGGCTAGCGAGCCGATAGCGGCGATAATGCCGAGCTGTCTCTTTTCCATGTGGTCCTGACTCCAGTTTTGGGGCGCCCCGACGGCGGGCTGCCGCCCTCACCCGAATGCCTAACGCGAAGCCGGCCGAGTTTGTTGCCAGTTTGAGACGCCAGGGGCGGCGGCCGCTCCCTGGGGGAGCGGCCGCGCGCGATCATCGTCAGCGCCAGTGGTGATGATGATGATGATGGTGGTGGTGATGGTGACGATAATAGCGGCCCCAGTAATAGGGCCGGGCATAGCTATAGCCCCAGTAATAGCCGCGCCTATAGTAATGAGCGTGATGATGATGGCGCCAGCGCGCCTGGATCAGCTCCGCGCCCTCCGCCCTCGCGCGCTCCTGCGCATCGGAGATCTGCAACCGCTCCACGGGATTGGAGATCGGTTGCAGCAGCTCTGAGAATGACTGAGCCGGCGCCACTGCAGCCTCTCGAGCAACGGCGGCGCTGGCCGCCACCGGCAGCGCGACCAGCGAAGTGATCGCTCCAACCATCCCGATCCTTGATTTATCCATTGGCCATGGCTCCCAACCTAAAGGGTCGCCCCGAACAGCCGGACACCGTCCTTCACCCTTGACTTATGGCTAACGCAATGCCTTCGACCTTCGATCCTACGGCCCAGGTCAGACGCTGAAGTCGAGCTGTCCGCCCGGGGCCGCGGCCGTGACCGCCCGCGAGTTCGTCGAAACCGCCTGCGAACCGGCCAGAGCGCCGCCAAAGGTGACGGATGTCTGCAGCAGGCGCGAGGGATCGGCCTTGGCGTCCACGCCGAAGGGTCCCGACTTGGGGTGCGCCGGGTCGATGTGCTTCTTGGCCAGATCGACGTCGGTGCAGTTGCTGCACTGGAAGCCGTTCACCCACACGGGGGTCGGATAGTTGACGCTGAGAGCCAAGGCGTCGTCCCGGATTCGAACCGGTCCCACCATGCCACGCGCGGGTTAAGCGAACCTGACGCCCGCTCTCGCCTCTCCAGCGGGTAATGCGCGCCGGCAGCGAACAGCCGAGGTGTGATCTGCCGGGAAAACAATGCGGCGCTGTTCGACCCCGCCAGGGCCAGCCGAGCCTATGTCCCCCCAGACCTCGCACAGGGTGTGTGAACAGCAACGCCGATAGGTCAGGGCGCAACCGCCAGCGGACTGCGACGTTACAGCCTCGCAACACCGCTGAGGGCGCTCCGCAATGTCGATGTTTCGCGAGACCGAGAAGACCAACCGCACGCTGCTGATCGTCGGGGGCCTCGTGGCCGTCGTGGTGATCCTGGTCGGGGCCTGGCTGCTCACCAGGACTCCATCCACCCAGGACGCCACGGCGATCAACGCCGCCACCCAGGCCACAGCCGCCCAGAGCGCCGCCGACCAGAGCGCGGTGACCGCCGCCAACGCCCAGGCCCAGGCCGCCCAGCAGGCCGCCTCCAGCCAGTCGGCCAACTCGGCCCAGCTCGCTGCCACCGCCCAGAGCGCCCAGGTCGCCGCCCAGCAGGCCAATGCGGCGGCCCAGTCGGCGCGCGCCGCTTCGCCGCCAGCCAACGCTAATGACGCCGCGGCGGCGGGCGACACCAGCTCGTCCAATTGACGCTGGCGCGGATCATTCAGGAAACCTGGGAGGACGGAACATGGCGGATGGTGACAACACCTCCAGCGGCGTCGGCATGGGCATGATCATCGGCCTTCTCTTGGTCGTGCTGATCGTGATCGTGGGGGGCATCTACATGTTCGGCGGCCATGGCGGCGCAGCCAACCCGGCCTCGGCGGTCGCCGGCGCAGCGGGCGGCGCGACCCACACCGTCAGCGGCGCCGTCAAAGTCCAATAGGCGCCGCGCCTGCCTCTTGGATCATCCCCGGGGCCAGCCCCTCCGAGCCGAATGAGCGCCGACGACCTCTTCGACCTCGAGCGTTTCGTGGTCGCGCAGGCAGACGCCCATGACCGGGCCCTGGCCGAACTGAAGGCAGGGTGCAAGCGCAGCCACTGGATGTGGTTCATCTTTCCCCAGGCCCGGGGCCTCGGCCAGTCTTCGACGGCGCACCGCTACGGGATCGCCTCGCTGGCCGAGGCGCGGGCCTATCTGGAGCACCCCGTTCTCGGACTGCGGCTGCTCGCCTGTACGGCCGCTGGAGTCGCCGCCCCGGCGTCGTCGTTGAATGCCCTGTTCGGCTCGCCCGACGATCTGAAATTCATCTCCTCGATGACCCTGTTCCGGTTGGCCGCGGTCGATCCAGCGCCCTTCCAGATGGCGCTGGACCGCTGGAGCGGCGGCCGGCCCGATCTCCCGACTCTGGAACTCATGGGGCCCGGCCGCTAGGCGGACTCGCCCGTCCGGCCGCTATTCGGCGGGGCTGCGGCGCGCCCCCATCGGCGCGTGGGCGTGGAACAGCCTGCCGTGCTCGGCGACCAGCACCACGGCAAGGGCGAACAAGCCGCACAGCAGATAGCCCAGCTCCATGGGCACCACCGTGCCGTTGAAATTCTGCCCGATCAGGAAGCCGATCAGCGAAGCGCCGACCATGCTGATCAGGCCCTGAAACGAGGAGGCGACGCCGGCGATGTGGCCCATCGGCTCCATGGCCATGGCCCCGAAGTTGCCCGAGGCCAGGCCGAAGCTGAACATCGTCGCGCCCTGCAGCACGGTATAGAGCACCAAGGTCTCGTGGCCGGTCCAGGCCACCAGCAGATGGGCCGCCGAGACGGCGATGTAGAGCAGCAGCGCCGTGTGCGAGAGCCGGCGCATGCCGATCCGGCGCACCAGGCTGGCGTTGAGCAGCGAGGCGCAGGCCACGCAGCTGCCGCAGATGGCGAACACCAGGGGGAAGCTCGCCGAGGCGTGCAGGGCGTCGGTGAACACCTGCTGGGACGAGTTGATGAATCCCAGCATGCCGCCGAACAGGAAAGTCTGGCCCAGGATGTAGCAGAGCGCCGTCCGGTGCCGCGCCGCCTCGGCGAAACAGCCCAGGATCCGGGTCGGCACGATCGAGTGGCGGGCGTCGGGGTGCAGGGTCTCGGGCAGGCGCAGCAGAGTCCAGATCATCACCGCCGCGCCGAAGGCGGCGAGGATGCCGAAGATGTAGGGCCAGGAGGCCAGCACCAGCACCAGCTGGCCGAGGCTGGGCGCCAGGATCGGCGCGCTCATGAACACCAGCGAGGTCAGCGACATCACCCGCGCCATCTCGCGGCCGGCATAGCGGTCGCGGATCACCGAGACCGGAACGGCCCGGGTCGCCGCCGCGCCCGCGCCCTGCATCAGCCGCGCAAGCAGCAGCATCTCGAACGAGCGCGTGAAGGCCGCCACCAGGCTGAAGACGATATAGATCGACAGGCCCAACAGGACCACGGGCTTGCGCCCGAAGCGGTCGGCCAGTGGGCCGTAGATCACCTGGCTGAAGCCCACGGCGAGCAGATAGACGGTGATGATCAGCTGGCGCTTGTTCTCGTCGGCGACGCCCATGGTGTGGCCGATCGCCGGCAGGTTCGGCAGCATGGCGTCGATGCCCAGGGCGCCCAGCGCCATGGTCGCGGCCATCAGCACCACGAACTCCACAAAGCCGATCGCGCCGCGCGGCGGCTTCGAGACGTCCGTACTCATGCGCCGGGGCTAAAGCATACGGGGGCCGCTACGTCGACCCGGGGCGGCCCCGGGCGCACGGTGCTCATGGGATCAGATCGGGCCCGATCGGGATTGGGGTCTTCAGATAGTCATAGCATTTGAGCACGGCGTCCTTCGCGGACAGCTCACCCTGATGGCCGTTCCAATGAACGATCTTCATCCACTCGGCGGCGCGCACGAAGTCCCCCTCGAGCAGCCAGTGATTGACCGCGCGATTGAGGAATCGCTTCAGCGCCTTGGCCACATCGTCAGCGGAGTACTCTTGGCCCAGGTAGAAACGGCAGAGCACGTAACACATCTGCCCTTCGGTCACGACCCGATCCAGCGAAGCGGGAGGTTGCATGCCGGCCCCGGCGTAGCGCGCAAGCGCCAGGCTGTAGGCGCCCGCATCGACGTAACGGGGCAATATAAGGGATACCTCGATCCTGTTTCGCGACCATCCGCGACTTTCTAGAACGCCGTCGTAGCCTTGTAGAAAAAGGCCATAGTCCTCGGCGTCGTGTTGATCGAACAGAAGCCAATTGCAGAGCGCCAGATCCAGGCTTCGACGCGCCTCGGTGGATCCTGAGGCATAGTCGTGAGGGCGCTCGTTGGATTTTATCGCAATCTGGAGCCAATCTCTCGCGCGATTGAGAATCTGATCGGCCGCATCAACGTAGCCCACGAGGAGACATTCGACGGCCAATTCCAAATAGCTGGAAGCCCAGTTGCCGAGGACTTGTTCTTTGGCTGTTTCGTTGAAGGAGCGCTGCAGGAACCATCGGTATCCTGTGATTCCGTCGAGCTGAGCCCTGACTTGGTCCGGATCAAAGACTTGCATGGGCTAGTTTCCAACAACCGAGTTTTTCGCATTTCCGTAGCCAAAGGTGCGCGTCTGCACTCTTTTCGCTGCCAGATTCTGCAACGCCTTTCGCCTCACGTTTGACGGCAATGTCGTATCGGCCGTCAGCCTTTGCATCGCTTGACTGATAGCCTTTTCGCGCGGCTGACCGCCAATTTCAAACGTTGGAGAGTGCTGGATGCGAACGTTTGCGCTCCGGGACTTCGCGCCCCACAGGGTCACATCCCCCGTTGGACGGTTCACCGATACGACATCGGCTCCGTTGGCGCCGATTGGATCGCCCCAGTGGACCACTTGTTCATCTGGGATTTCGTGAACCGCCTTCGCGAGTGCTTCCTCCCCAGACGCGCCGAGGGCATGCTCGGGAATATTCGGATTGAAGCGCGGAATGCCTCTAAGCGCCGCCTGTGAGGGCGGTAGCCATTTTTGGATGAGCCCTCCCGCCGCGCGGCCGGCGAGGACGTCAAGGCTGTCTGCGGCGACCGAGCCAACACGGGCTGCTCCGGCAAGCTCGCCGAGTGGCGCCAGGACCGACGCGCCCGCGTTAAGAACGTCGTTGGCCGTCGTCGGACGCGTGCCTCTCGCCTCCGGCACATTGGCATTGAGCGAGTCAATCTGCGTCGCAATGTCGTACTCAGGATTGAGGTTGCCCGAGATCTGCAGGTAGTCGAGGACGCGGGGCCGCTGGATCGGATGGGCCCACTGGTCGAACCCGCGATAGGCCACGCCCAGGGGGTCGTATCGCTGGACCGTGTTCGCGAAATCGGCCTGCTTGCGGCGCAGTTCGTCCAGGTCGTCGGAGCCGGACGGGACGTCGGCAGGAGGATCTGACGGCAAGCCAAAGGTAACGGTGGTCTTCCCGTCATTGAGCCGGAAGCTTTGACCGGGTGTGGCTGGGAAGGTCCCGAGCGACTGCCTCGATTTGAGGTCGTA
>DATCFQ010000498.1:0-3190 GCA_036509495.1 Caulobacteraceae bacterium | reverse complement strand
GGCTGGATGAAGAAGCCGTTCTTCAGTCCGGGATCGTCCGGCGGGCCGCCGCCACAGACCAGCCGGGCGCCCTCGACCCGGGCGGTCTCGATATAGCCGAGGGTCTTGTCGTACTGGGCGCGGCTGGCCAGGGCGCCCATGGTGGTGGCCGGATCGGTGGCCAGGCCGGGCTTGAAGCGGGCGGCGGCCGCCGCGACCCGCTCCAGCACCGCGTCGTGGATATCGGCGTGCAGGAACGCCCGGCTGGTCGAGCCGCAGGACTGGCCGCACCAGGTGAAGTTCATCCCCGCGACCACGGTGCCCGCGACCTCGTCCGGATCGGCGTCGGGGAAGGCGATCAGGGCGTTCTTGCCGCCCAGCTCCAGGAGCAGCGGCTTCACCGTCTCGGCCGCCGCGCGCATTACCGCCCGGCCGGCGCCGACGCTGCCGATCAGGGCCACCTTGGCCACGTCCGGATGGCCGGCCAGATGCCGGGCCGCCTCGCGGCTGGCGGGAACGACGTTCCAGACGCCCGGCGGGAACAGGTCCTCGGCCAGCTCGGTGAGACGGAGCGCCGAGAGCGGCGCCTGGTCGGGCGGCTTGATGATGAGGGCGTTGCCGGCGGCCAGGATCGCGCCTGCCTTGCCGGCGCAGAACAGCAGGGGATGGTTGAACGGCAGGATGCGGGCGACCACGCCCAGGGGCTCGCGCACCGAGAAGTTCACCGCGTCCGGCCCCATCGGAATGGAGGCGCCCTTCATCTCGGTGACCAGGCCGGCGAAGAAGTCGAGCTGGGCCGCGCCCGCGCCGGCGTCGGCGATCATCTCGGCGACCGGATTGCCGCAGTCGGCCGCGTCCAGCATGGCCAGCTCCGGCCCATGCGCGCGGACGCGGGCGGCCAACTCGCGCAGGATGCTTCCCCGCTCCCGCGGCGCCACATCGCGCCAAACCTCGAATCCGGCGCGGGCGGCCGCGACCGCCGCGTCGATATCCTCGGGTCCGGCCGCGGCCACTTCGCCCAGCAATTCGCCCGAGCCCGGATTGCGGCACTCGGCGCGCGCGCCCGAGATCGCCGGCCGCCAGGCGCCGCCGTACAAGAGATCGAGGCTCCGCGGCAGGACCAGCCGGGGCGTGGGATGGGCGGCGTCGTCCATGGGGCGTCCTCCCAGACGTCGCCGGCATTGTATGCAGCGCGCGCTCGCCTAAGCTAGGGTCGCGATATCAGGGGGCCTGAGACCCCCAGGACTGGGGGAGGCTGGGATGAGAGGCGTGCTCGCGGCCGTTGCGGCCATTGCGTTGGGACTGGTTCTGGCGTCCGGAGCGCAGGCGGCGACATCCGGCGGTTGCGACCGGGCCTGCCTGACCGGCTTCATCGACCGCTACATGACCGCCCTGGTCGCCCACGATCCGCACCAGCTGCCCCTGGCCGATCACGTCCGCTTCACCGAGAACGGCCAGACGCTGCAGCTCGGCGATGGCCTCTGGGGAGCCATCGAAGCGCGCGAGGGCTACACTCTCGATTTCGTCGATCCGCAGGCCGGGGAGGTGGGCGCCTTCATCACCGTCCGCGAGAGCGGCCGCCACCAGATCCTGGGCCTGCGCCCTACGGCATGACGGGCGGCTGGCCGCGGTGACGGGCGACAATCGGAAAAACCGGAGGGAAACGATGACATTCAAGCTCGCGGCGATCTGCGCCGCTCTGGGGCTCTTGACCACGGCCGGCGCGGCCGCCGCCCAACCGGCGACCATCGTGCCGCCGACCTGCGAGCGGGCCTGCTTGCAGGGCTTCGTCGACCGCTATCTGGACGCCCTGGTGGCGCACGACCCCTCGCGCCTGCCGCTGACGCGGGACGTGAAGTTCACCGAGAACGGCCAGGAGCTGAAGCTCGGCGACGGCCTCTGGGGCACGGTCCAGGCGAGGGGCGACTACAAGCTCTATTTCCTCGACCCCGAGACCCAGGAAGCGGGCTTTTTCGGCACGGTGCAGGAGAGCGGGCGCCAGGCCATCATCGCCCTGCGCCTGCACATCCAGTCCGCCACGCACATCAGCCAGATCGAGACCCTGGTGTCGCGGACCACGCCCGGCCAGGGCTTCGGTGGCGGCAAGCCGCCAGTGATGACGCCCAAACCAATCTTCTATGAGGACGTGCCGCCGGGCCAGAAGCGCAACCGCCAGCAGATGATGGCGATCGTCGACTCCTATTTCGAGGGCCTGGAGCACGCGACCGAAACCCTGACCCCCTTCGATCCCCACTGCCAGAGGATCGAGAACGGCATGATCACCTCCGGCAATCCCGACGCTCCGCCCGGCATGACCCGGATGACCTGCGGCGAGCAGTTCGCCACCCATTTCTCGCCGTTCATCACCGAGGTGCGCGAGCGGCGCTTCCCGATCATGGACCAGGAGAAGGGGCTGGGCTTCGCCATCTTCTTCTTCGACCACGCCGGGGTGATCAAGGACGTGAAGATGACCGACGGCACGACCCTGCACGTGCCGCCGCCGTTCGACGCGCCCTACGCCTTCGAGATCTTCGAGCTGTTCAAGATCGTCGACGGCAAGATCATCCGCGTCGAAGCGGTGCTCGACACCGTGCCCTATGGGATGAAGTCGGGCTGGTGATCCCCCCCCGCTGCGCAGGGGAGGAGAAGTCTCAGTGCCCGTCCCAGCCGGCCTTCATGCCGTAGGGGACGTTGTTGATCACCGCTTCGACGACCTTGATCTTGCCCTGCTCGATGCGGAAGGCCTCGGCGATCTCCCAGGTGAAGGGCGCCTGCAGGCCGCCGTGCATGTGGCTGCCGTCGGCCAGCACGAAGTCGTGGACCTGGGCGTTGTGGTCGAAGAAGGCGAAGGAAAACGCCACGCCCTTCTCCTCGTCGACGACCGGGAAGCGCCGGTCGCGGATGCGGGTGACCACCTGCAGCGAGCCGGTCTGGAAGCCGCCCTTGCAGCTGAGCGACATCGGGCTCGGGCCCGGACGCGGAGCAGGTGCGGCGCGCCCGGCGGGGGCTGCGGCCGGCGGGGGCAGGGCGCGCGGCGGGGCCGGATGCGGGCCGGAGGTCGTCTGCATGCCGTTCTCGAAGCGCCAGCAGTCGTCGGCGAAGAACGAGTAGTCCCCCTTGCCGTCGTCGTTTTCCAACGCGGTGAAATACTTGTTCGACGAGCGGATGATGTCTTCGCGCGAGGCGTGATCGGGATTGTCGTTCAGCCACA
>DATCFQ010000497.1:0-10716 GCA_036509495.1 Caulobacteraceae bacterium | reverse complement strand
GGTCAAGGCCGACGTCAGCGAAGCGGAGCTGGATGCGCTGGACGCCGCCGGCGTCAAGGGTGTGCGCTTCAACTTCGTCAAGCGGCTGGTCGACTTCACCCCGCGCGAGGTGCTGGCCTCGATCGCCCGCAAGATCGCGCCCCTGGGCTGGCACGTGGTGGTCTATTTCGAGGCCGCCGACCTGCCCGAGCTCGAGCCCTTCTTCACCAGCCTGCCCACCGATCTGGTGGTCGACCACATGGGCCGCCCCGACGTGACGCTGGGGGTGGACCATCCACAGTTCCAGCGCTTCCTCGACTTCATGGCCGACAACGAGAACGTCTGGTCCAAGGTCAGCTGCCCCGAGCGGGTGAGCGTCCAGGGGCCGCCCTACGACGACGTGGTCCCCTATGCGCAGGCGGTGGTCGAAGGTTTCCCTGACCGGGTGCTGTGGGGCGCCGACTGGCCGCATCCCAATATGAAGACCCACATGCCCGACGACGGGCTCCTGGTGGACTACATCCCGCGGGTGGCGAGGACGGCCGAGCTGCAGCGCAAACTGCTGGTCGACAACCCCACCCGCCTCTACTGGGCCGATTGACCTTGCATTCCCAGAGTGTGCTAGGAACCCGCCGCCCTATTCGCAGTGACCCTTATGAAGGCCCGCCGATGAGCCCTCCCAAAGAGACCCACGACTACGACGACATCCCCGGCACGGTGGTGTTCGACGCCCAGCGCGCCCGCACGGGCTTCCATCTGAACCAGTTCCTCTATTCGCTGATGAGCGCCGACAACCGCAGGCGCTTTCTCTCCGATGAGCGGGCCTATCTGAACGAATGGCCGATGTCGGAGGCCCAGCGCGTGGCGGTGATGAACCGGGCCTGGAACACCCTGCTGGAACTCGGCGGCGTGTCCTACGCCCTGGCCAAGCTCGCCTTCACCGACGAGCATTCCTACCAGTACATGGCCGCCGAAATGACCGGCATGACCCAGCAGGAGTACGCCGACATGATGATCGCCGGCGGCCGCAGCCTGGACGGCTGGCGGTCCAAGAAAGCGCGTGGAGAAGCCTGATGGCCAAGATCATCGCCGGCGTCGGCACCTCCCACACCCCGGCCATCGGCGCCGCCATCGACAACGGCAAGGCTGGCGAGCCCTATTGGGCCCCACTGTTCGAGGGCTATGAGCCGGCCAAGCAATGGATGGCCGAGGCCAAGCCGGACGTGGTGATCATGGTCTACAACGACCACGTCAACGCCTTCGACTTCAAGATCATCCCCACCTTCGCCATCGGCTGCGCCGAGCGGTTTCCGATCGCCGACGAGGGCTGGGGCGCCCGCCCGGTGCCGACGGTGGAGGGTTATCCGGAGTTCGCCTCGCACCTGGTGCAGTCGCTGGTGCTGGACGAATTCGACATCACCATCGTCAACGAGATGCAGGTCGACCACGGCCTCACCACCCCGATGAGCCTGCTGTTCGGCTCGCCCGAGGCCTGGCCGACGCGGGTGATCCCGCTGGCGGTGAACGTGATCCAGTATCCGGCCCCGACCGGCAACCGCTGCTACAATCTGGGCAAGGCGATCAAGACCGCGGTCGAGAGCTGGGACGAAGACCTCGAGGTGGTGATCTTCGGCACCGGCGGCATGTCGCACCAGATCCAGGGCCCCCGCGCGGGCCTGGTCAACACGCCGTTCGACACCGCCTTCCTGGACGGCCTCTCGAAGGATCCCGAGGCGCTGGCCAGGATCCAGCCGATGACCTATCTGCGCGACGCCGGCAACGAGGCCATCGAGCTGGTGATGTGGCTGATCATGCGCGGCGCCCTCGGCGACAAGGTCGAGGAGGTCTACCGCTTCTATCACGTGCCGGCGTCCTCCACCGCGGTGGGCAGCATCATCCTGGAGACCGGCGAGTTCCACGCGCAGCAGATGGGCAGGGCCGCGGCATGAAAGTCGTCATGGCGGGCCAGGGGGCGTTCGGACAGCGCCACCTGGAAGGCATCAGGAACATCGACGGCGTCGAGGTCGTCTCGCTGGCCGGCGGCAGTCCCGACACCACCAAGGCCGTGGCCGAGAAGTTCGCCATCCCGCACTGGACCAGCGATCTGGGCGAGAGCCTGAAGATCCCGGGCGTCGAGGCGGTGATCCTGGCCACCCCGACCCAGATGCACGCCAAGCAGGCGGTGCAGTGCATGGAGGCCGGCAAGCACGTCGAGATCGAGATCCCGATGGCCGACTCCATCGAGGACGCCCAATGGATCGTCGACGTGCAGAAGAAGACCGGCCTGGTCGCCATGGCCGGCCACACCCGGCGCTTCAATCCCAGCCACCAGTGGATCCACGACAGGATCAAGGCCGGCGAGCTGAACATCCAGCAGATGGACGTCCAGACCTATTTCTTCCGGCGGACCAACATGAACCTGCAGGGCCAGCCGCGCAGCTGGACCGACCACCTGCTCTGGCACCACGCCTGCCACACGGTCGACCTGTTCCAGTACCAGACCGGCGAGACCTGTTCGGTGGCCCGCGGGGTCGAGGGCCCGCACCATCCCGAATTGAAGATCGCCATGGACATGTCGATCCAGCTGAAGGTCCCCGGCGGGGCGATCTGCACCCTGTCGCTGTCGTTCAACAACGACGGTCCGCAGGGCACCTTCTTCCGCTACATCTGCGACAACGGCACCTACATCGCCCGCTACGACGACCTCTTCGACGGCAAGGAAAACCAGATCGACGTCTCGCATGTCGCGGTGTCGATGAACGGCATCGAACTGCAGGATCGCGAGTTCTCGCCGCCATCCGCGAAGGCCGCGAGCCCAACTCCAGCGTCGCCCAGGCGCTCAGCGCCATGAAGACCCTGGACCGGATCGAGAAGAGCTTCGGCTAGAGGCTTGGCCCTCTCTTAGCTACCGTCATTCGCGGGCTTGTCCCGCGAACCCATACACGCTGGAGTTCGACGGTGTTCATGGATCGGCCGGACAAGCCGGCCGATGACGGTGGAAAAGTTGCGGTTTCGGAGATCCAATGAATAAACGACAGCTCGGCCCGTTCAGCGTCTCGGCCATCGGCCTGGGATGCATGAGCCTGTCGCACGCCTATGGCGCGCCGCCCCCCGCCCCGGCCGGAGAAGCGTTGCTGCTGAAGGCGCTGGACCTCGGCTACACCTTCTTCGACACGGCCGCGCTCTACGGCGGCGGGGCCAACGAGACCCTGGTCGGCAAGGCCCTGGCCTCTCGCCGGGACGAGTTCGTGCTGGCCTCCAAATGCGCCCTGACCCTCGAGGACGGGGGGCGGGTGATGTCCAACGATCCCAGGAAGCTGGCCCAGACCTGCGAGGACAGCCTGCGCCGGCTGAACACCGAGGTCATCGACCTCTACTATCTGCACCGCTGGGACAAGGTGACCCCGATCGAGGAGACGGTCGGCGGCCTGGCCGACCTGGTCAAGGCCGGCAAGGTGCGCGCCATCGGCCTCTCGGAAGTCTCGGCCGACACCCTGAGGCGGGCCCATGCGGTGCATCCGATCGCCGCGGTGCAGTCGGAATATTCGCTGTGGACCCGCAATCCCGAAGTGGCGGTGCTGGACGCCTGCGCCGAACTCGGCGTCGGCTTCGTGGCCTTCTCGCCGGTCGCCCGCGGCTTCCTCACCGACGCGCCGCCCGATCCCGATCGCTTCGAGCCGCGCGACATCCGCAGGTCCATGCCGCGCTTCCAGGGCGACAACTGGCGCCGCAACCTGGGCCTGCTGAACGGCGTGGACCAGATCGCCCATGAACTCGGCCGCACCCGGGCCCAACTGGCCCTGGCCTGGACCCTGGCCCAGCGCCGGTTCATCGTTCCCATACCCGGCACCACGAGCCTGGATCACCTGCAGGAGAACGCCCTTGGCGACGTCGCCCTGCCGGCCGAGGCGCTGGCGGGACTGGACGCCTTGATCAATCCGCGCACCGTCCGGGGCCCGCGCTATCCGGCGACGGTGCAGCCCGAGATCGATACCGAGGAGCTGCCGGCCGCGGCTTAGAGATTGGGCTTGTTCGGGTCGGCGAACTTGCCGCGCTTGTGTTCGACCAGATCAGCCACGGCGTCGGGACTGCGGTGCCCCTTGTGGCGGCGGATCGGGTGGTCGAAGCGGACGAACACCAGGTCCATCTCGGCGATGGCCCGATCGCGCTGGCGGTAACCGATCGAGGCCAGGTCGTAGAGCACGAACCGGCGGCGGGCCATGTACTGGATGATGTCGGCGAAGGTCGGCGCGCCCCACTTCTTGCGATCGGCCCAGAGCGAGGCCTCCAGCACGATGACCTCGGCCTGATCGAGGTGGGCCTGAAGACCATCGAGCACCTGCAGCTCGGAGCCCTGGACATCCACCTTGACCAGGAACGGCCCCTCGAGCTGGTGCTCCTCGATCAGCTGGTCGAGGGTGACCGCCTTCACCGGCCGATGCGGGAAGTCGCCCTTCAGCAGCGCCCCCGAGCCGGAGAGGCCGGGGTGGACGGCGATGCTGGTCTCGCCCGGCTGGTCCATGGCCGCCGCCACCACATAGCGGGCGAGCGGCACCCGCGCGCAGATCGACTTCATGAAGGGCTCGGACTCTTCGAGCGGATCGACCAGCATGTAACGGGCGCCCGGGAAGACCTTGTAAAGGCCGGTGGTGCCGGTCGCGACGCCGATGTCGAAGATGGTCTGCGGCCTGAAGCCGTTGTCGCGCAGCCGCTCCAGCGATTGGCGGAGCGAGAATTCGGTCCTGGACGCCTCCGGCCCAGGCTCCGGCCGGCGCGCACCGCCAAGGCGAAGGCCCAGAAGTCGCATCCCCGCTCTATAGGGGCTCGCCGTCGTTCGTGCGAGGGGCGCTGGCGGGCCCTTCGGCCAAGCCCATTTCCATCCTGCGGCGGCCTGGGCGTCCGTCGCCCTTGACGGCTCGAGGGATCGCGGCCATGCGAACATAGGAATATTGACGGTATCAACGACGCGGTGCTGAAGCTTGCCCCGGCGGCGGCGCTGGGTTTCAAAGTGGAAATGCGGCCGCCTCACTTTGTCGACCTAATGCCGCCGCACTCCCTCGGCCTTGGGGGGCGGCCCCTCGGACTCGGGCCGGCGATCCGAGATCGCCTGGCCGTAGCGAAAGGAACTCGGGAGACCTGATGAGCGAGCCTCCCGTCGGCGCGTCCTCCGCCGACCCACTCTTCCCGCCAGCCGGCTCCGGTTCGCGCGGCCAACGGCGCCCGCGCTCCAGAACGCGCACGATCATCACCATCGTCGGGGTCGTCGTCCTCGCGCTGATCGCGGCCTTCGTGCTCAAACAGTGCGCCGGCAATGGCGGAGGGGCGCGTGGCGGCCGTCCGCAAACCACGGTCGGGGTGGTCAGGGCCGTCTATGGCGACATGCCGATCCAGCTGCAGGCGCTGGGCACGGTGACGCCGCTGGCGACCACCACCGTGACCTCGCGGATCGCCGGCAACCTCACCCGCATCGCCTTCACCGAAGGCCAGATGGTCAAGGCCGGCCAGGTGCTGGCGGTGGTCGACGAGCGGCCCTACCAGGTGGCCCTGGAGCAGGCCCAGGCCCAGCTGGTCCAGGCCCAGGCGTCCCTGGCCAACGCCCAGCTGCTGCTCAAGCGCGACCAGACCCTGCTGGCCGAGGACTCCGTGGCCCGCCAGGACGTCGACACCCAGGCCGCCACCGTCAAGCAGGACGAAGGCGCGGTCCTGGCCGACGCCGCCAACGTCAACAACGCCCGGCTGAACCTCGGCTACTGCCGCATCGTGGCGCCGATCACCGGCAAGGCGGGCCTGCGTCAGGTCGACGTGGGCAACTATGTGGGCACCTCCAACGGCCTGGTGATCCTCACCCAGATCGACCCGATCGACGTCACCTTCACCATTCCCGAAGACGAGCTGCCGACCCTCGTCCAGCGCATGCGCTCGGGCGCGGTGCTGCCGGTCTCGGCGCTCGACAAGGCCGGCGGCCAGACCCTGGCCCAGGGCCGGCTCCTGACCCTCGACAACCAGATCGACGTGACCACTGGCACGGTGAAGGCCAAGGCGCGTTTCGCCAACGCCAACGCCTCGCTGTTCCCGCAGCAGTTCATCAACGTACAGCTGCTGGTCGACACCCAGAGCCATGTGGTGATCGTGCCGGCGTCGGCGATCCGCCATGGCCCGAGCGGCGACTTCGTCTGGATCATGCAAGCGGACCACACCGCTCACATGCAGACGGTGAAGGTCGGGCCGACGCTCGGCGAGCAGACCGCGATCCAGTCCGGCGTCACCGCCGGCCAGCAGGTGATCACCGAAGGCGGCGATCGTCTGCGCGAGGGCGCGCCGGTATCGCTGCCGGGCCAGCGCCCGAACACCGGTGCGGGTGGTCCTGGCGGACGCAAGGGCGGACGCAAAGGCGGCGGCGGCGGAGGGTTTTGATGGTCTCCGCGACCGCGCGGGGGTGCACCAAGGTCGGATCTAGTGTCCCGGCTCTGACGTTCGTCATCGCCTGTGGCAGCGCCGAACGAACGTCAGGGCCGATAAGGACACTAGCAAGACTATGATTCTAGTGAGGTTTACGAATTTGACGTTCGCCACAGACGTCGCCCCCACCCAGGGGCGAACGTCAAATTCACCTCACTAGCAGGCGATGAGTCCCTCCCGCCCGTTCATCATGCGGCCAGTGGCGACCACGCTGCTGATGGCCGCGATCCTCCTGGCCGGCATCGTCGGCTTCAAGTTCCTGCCGCTCTCGGCCCTGCCGGAGGTCGATTATCCGACCATCCAGGTGCAGACCTTCTATCCGGGCGCCAGTCCGGAGGTGATGGCCTCGACCGTCACCGCGCCCCTGGAGCGCCAGTTCGGCGAGATGACCGGCCTCAGCCGGATGTCGTCGGTCAGCTCGGCCGGCGCCTCGGTCGTCACCCTGCAGTTCGACCTGTCGCTCAACCTCGACGTGGCCGAGCAGGAGGTCCAGGCGGCGATGAACGCGGCGGGCAACCTGCTGCCTACCGACCTGCCCGCCCCGCCGGTCTACGCCAAGATCAACCCGGCTGACGCGCCCATCCTGACCATCGGCGTCACCTCCAACACCATGCCCCTGACCCAGGTCGAGGACATGGCCGACCAGCGGCTGGCGTCGAAGATCTCTCAGATGCCGGGCGTCGGCCTGGTGAACATCTCCGGCGGCCAGCGCCCGGCCGTCCGCATCCAGGTGAATCCCACCGTCCTGGCCTCCTTCGGCCTGACCATGGATCAGCTGCGCACGACGATCTCCAACGCCAACGCCAACGCCGCCAAGGGCTCCTTCGACGGACCCTCGCGCGCCTATTCGATCAACTCGAACGACCAGTTGAACACCGCGCCCGAGTACATGAACCTGATCGTCGCCTACAAGAACGGCGCGCCGGTCCGGCTCAGCGACGTGGCCAAGGCGGTCGAGGGGCCGGAGAACACCAAGCTCGGCGCCTGGCTGAACGTCACGCCCGGCATCATCCTGAACGTCGAGCGCCAGCCCGGCGCCAACGTCATCGCCACGGTCGACAAGATCAAGGCCGGCCTGGCGGACCTCGAGTCCCAGTTGCCCGCCGGCGTGCAGGTTTCGGTGCTCTCGGACCGCACCATCTCGATCCGCGCCTCGGTCCAGGACGTGGAGTTCGAACTGGCCCTGGCCGTGGCCCTGGTCGTGCTGGTGATCTTCCTGTTCCTGCGCTCGATCCCGGCGACCTTCATCGCCAGCGTCGCGGTGCCCCTGTCGCTGATCGGCACCTTCGGGGCGATGTACCTGCTCGGCTTCTCGCTGAACAACCTGACCCTGATGGCCCTGACCATCGCCACCGGTTTCGTGGTCGACGACGCCATCGTGATGATCGAGAACATCTCCCGCTACATCGAGGCGGGCGAACCGCCGCTGCAGGCGGCCCTCAAGGGCGCCGAGCAGATCGGCTTCACCATCGTGTCGCTGACCGTGTCGCTGCTGGCGGTGCTGATTCCGCTGCTGTTCATGGGCGACGTGGTCGGCCGCTTGTTCCGCCAGTTCGCGGTCACCCTGGCGGTGACCATCGTGATCTCGGCGGTGGTCTCCCTGACCCTGGTGCCGACGCTTTCGGCCCGCTGGCTCAAGGCCCACGACAAGACCAAGGACAGCCGCCTGGGGCGCAAGTCCCAGGAAATCTTCCAGAAGGTCATCGACCGCTACGACGAGTCCCTGCAGTGGGTGCTCGACCGCCAGGGCGCGACCCTGGCGGTGGCCGTCGGCACCCTGCTGCTGACCGTCGTGCTCTACATCATCATTCCCAAGGGCCTGTTCCCGACCCAGGACACCGGCATGATCCAGGGCGTGCTCGACGCCAGCCAGTCGGTGTCCTACGCCCGCATGGGATCGCTGCAGGAAGAGGTCGCCGCCGCCCTGCTCAAGGACCCCTCAGTCGCCAGCATCTCGTCCTTCGCCGGCGTGGACGGCACCAACACCACGCTCAATGAATCAAGGCTGCTGATCAATCTGAAGCCCAAGGGAAGCCGCCCGGCCCAGGCGACGATCCTGGAGCATCTGCGCGAGCGGGCCAGGTCCGTGGCGGGGGCGACCCTGTTCCTCATGCCGGTGCAGGACCTGACCATCGACGCCAGCGCCGGGCGCACCCAGTACCAGTTCTCGCTGCAGGGGGCCGACCAGGCCACCGTGGACTCGTGGGCCAACCAGATCGTCACCAAGCTCGGGGCGCTGAAGCCGTTGCGCAACGTCGCCGCGGACGTCCAGAACCAGGGCCTCACCGCCTTCATCGACATCGACCGCGACACCGCCTCTCGCCTCGGCATCACCCCGGCGACCATCGACGAGACCCTCTACGACGCCTTCGGCCAGCGAATTATCTCGACGATCTTCACCCAGTCGAACCAGTACCGGGTGATCATGGAGGCCGACCCGGCGATGGTGCAGAGCGCCGCGGGCCTCGGCAACATCTACATGCAGTCGAACGCCGGCAAGCCCATCCCCTTGTCGGCCTTCGCCACCGTGCGCCAGCAGCTGGGCCCGCTGCAGGTCAACCACGTCAGCCAGTTCCCCGCAGCGAACATCTCGTTCGACACGGCGCCGGGCGTCGCCCTGGGCGCGGCGGTCCGCCAAATCAAGCAGGCCGAGAAGGACATCGGCGTCCCCGCCTCGCTGACCACCACCTTCCTGGGCGCCGCCAACGCCTTCCAGGCGTCGCTGAGCAACGAGGTCTGGCTGATCCTGGCGGCGATCGTGACCGTCTACATCGTGCTGGGCGTGCTCTATGAGAGCTACATCCACCCGATCACCATCCTGTCGACCCTGCCCTCGGCCGGGGTCGGCGCCCTGCTCGCCCTGATGGTCTTCGGCCAGGACCTGGGGGTGATGGGCATCATCGGCATCATCCTGCTGATCGGCATCGTCAAGAAGAACGCGATCATGATGATCGACTTCGCGCTGGACGCCGAACGCCAGGAGGGCAAGAGCCCGCGCGAGGCCATCCACCAGGCCGCCCTGCTCCGCTTCCGGCCGATCCTGATGACCACCCTGGCGGCCCTGTTCGGGGCCCTGCCCCTGATGCTGGGCTGGGGCATGGGTTCGGAGCTGCGCCACCCGCTCGGCATATCCATCGTCGGCGGCCTGATCGTCAGCCAGCTTTTGACCCTTTTCACCACCCCGGTGATCTATCTGCAGTTCGACAAGCTGGCTCGGCGGCTCGGCGGGGGGACCAACCTGCGCAAGGGCGAGTCCGACCCTGGCCTGTCCGAGGCGCGTCCCGATCCGGGGCCCGGCCCCGAGGCGGCGCCATCGTGAACCTCTCGGCGCCCTTCGTCCGCCGGCCGATCGGCACGACCCTGCTCACCGCCGGCATCGCGCTGGCGGGCGTGGTGGCCTTCTTCCTGATGCCGGTCTCGCCGCTGCCGCAGGTCGACTACCCCACCGTCTTCGTCCAGGCGAGCCTGCCCGGCGCCAGCCCCGAGACCATGGCCTCCGCGGTGGCCACGCCGCTGGAGAAGAGACTCAGCAAGATCGCCGACGTCAGCGAGATGACCTCGTCCAGCGGCGCCGGTTCGACCCGCATCGTCCTGCAGTTCAATCTGAACCGGAACATCGACGGCGCGGCGCGCGACGTGCAGGCGTCGATCAACGCCGCGCGGGTGGACCTGCCGGCCACGCTCCGAAGCAATCCGACCTATCGCAAGGCCAATCCGTCCGATCAGCCGATCATGATCCTGGCTCTGACCTCGCGCAGCCGCACGCCCGGACAGATCTACGACGTCGCCTCGACCATCATCCAGCAGCAGCTCTCGCAGATCAAAGGCGTGGGCGACGTGGAGATCGGCGGCGGCTCGCTGCCGGCCGTCCGGGTCGAACTCAATCCGCTGGCGGTGTCGCGCTATGGCCTCAGCCTCGAGGACGTCCGCGCCGCCATCGCCTCGGCCAATGCCAACCGCCCCAAGGGGATCATCAGCGACGGGCCGCAACGGCTGCAGGTCTACACCAACGACCAGAGCACCGCGGCGGTCGACTACCGACCGCTGATCGTCGCCTATCGCAACGGCGCCGCCGTGCGGCTGCAGGACATCGCCGACGTCCAGGATAGCGTCGAGGACGTGCACAATCTCGGCCTGTTCGGCTGCGGATCCCCTGGCAGCGGCAAGGGCAAGACCCCGCGCCAGGGCCGTGGCGGCTTCGGCGGCGCAGGCGGAGGCGGCGGCGGCGGCCGTGGCCGTGGGGGCTTCGGCGGCCGGCAAGGCGGCTTCGGCGGTTTT
>DATCFQ010000496.1:0-6499 GCA_036509495.1 Caulobacteraceae bacterium | reverse complement strand
GCCCCAGGGCTGGCGGCTGGGCTCCACGGTGAAGCGCGCGCCCCTGGCCTTCATCTCGGCGTAGGCGGCGTCGACGTCCTCGACCACGAAGCCGATGCCGGACAACCGGTCGGGGAGGGGCGCGGCAGGGTCTTTTTCCTCGCCGCCGCCCGCGACGGCGAAGCCGATGCCGGCGTCGAAGCGGGCGAAGTGGAAGGACGGGTCGCTGAACTGCAGCTCCAGCCCCACCACGTCGCGAAAGAAGGCGACCTCCCGCTCCACGTCGCGGACATGCAGATTGATATCGCCGATACGGGCTTTCATGGCCGGCTCCCCAGTTCCCCGCCAAACTAACGCGGGCCCCGATGGCGCGCTATCGACAGGCGGCCAGGAAGTGTCGCGGAGACGCCAACTCTCGTTCGTGACGTTCGTGAGGTTCGTGGTCTCTCTTCTGCGATCTGGCGACGGCTGGGGCGGCCCAAGGAGGACCACGAACCTCACGAACCCCACGAACAAGAGCCCTCAGAACAGCTCCAGCTGATTCCCCGCGGCCGTGCGGCGGAACTGGGTGACGTCGAGCTTGTCGTAGGGCCGGTCCAGGCCGAAGCGGGCCTTGGCCAGCTTGAAGCGCCGCGAGATCACCGCCGCGACCGGGCCTTCGCCGGTGGCCCGCTTGCCCCAGGCGGGATCGTAGTCGCGGCCGCCGCGCATCTGGCGGATCAGGCTCATCACCCGCTTGGCGCGGTCCGGGCGCTCGGCCTCCAGCCACTCGCGGAACAGGTCCTTGATCTCCCAGGGCAGGCGGATGGCGACATAGTGGGCGTGGCGGGCGCCGGCCTCGGCGGCGCGCTGCAACACCTCTTCCATCTCGTGGTCGTTGAGGCCGGGGATCACCGGCGCGAAGCCGACCATCACCGGCACCCCGGCGTCGGCCAGCTGGCGCAGGGCCCAGAGCCGCCGCTCGGGCGTCGAGGCGCGCGGCTCCATGGCGCGGGCCAGCTTGCGGTCCAGGGTGGTGATCGAGACCGACACCATGGCCAGGCCCGCCTGGCCCATCGGCCCCAGGATGTCGGCGTCGCGGGCGACCAGGGCGTTCTTGGTGGTGATGGTCACCGGGTGCATGAACCGGGCCAGCACCTCGAGGATCTCGCGGGTGATCATCAGCTTGCGCTCGATCGGCTGGTAGGGATCGGTGTTGGCCCCCAGCTGGATGCGCTCGCATTTGTAGCCGGGGTGCGACAGCTCCTTTTCCAAAAGGCGCGCCGCCTCGGGCTTGAAGAACAGCTTGGTCTCGAAGTCGACTCCGGGGGAGAGGCCCATGAAGGCGTGCGAGGGCCGGGCGAAGCAGTAGATGCAGCCATGCTCGCAGCCTCGGTACGGGTTGATCGACTTATTGAAGCCGATGTCGGGGCTGTCGTTCTCGGTGATGATCTTCCTGGCCTTCTCGACCTGCAGCTCGGTCTTCAGCCTGGGCGGATCGTCGTCCTCCCGGTCCCAGCCGTCGATGAAACCCTCACGGGTGAAGGCTTCGAACCGGCCGCTCTCATTCGACTTGGCCCCGCGGCCCTTGGGCCCGTTCGGCGGAAAGCACGCTTGGGTCATGGGCCAAGGATATCACTGACCGGGAACATAACAAGAACATACGCTGTCGCCGAACTCTCGGAGATCACGGTTCTCCACCGGTCGCGCCACTGCTAGGCTCGGACGGCGAGCGCGGGCGCGCGTCGCATTCGGGAGAACAGCCATGGCCGTCGCCGATGTCGCTGCCGGGCCGGTGCGCGCGAACTCGATGGCCAAGGTCGGCCTGATCTGCGTCGCCGCCACCAGCATCGAATGGTACGACTTCTTCATCTACGGCACGGCCGCGGCGCTGGTCTTTCCCAAGCTGTTCTTTCCCGCAAGCCTCTCGTCTCTGGTCGCCCTGTTCGCCTCGTTCTCGACCTTCACAGTGGGCTTCATCGCCCGGCCGGTGGGCGGGATGCTGTTCGGGCATTTCGGCGACTTGGTCGGGCGCAAGCGCACGCTGGTCGCGGCGTTGGTGATGATGGGGCTCTCCAGCGCCCTCGTCGGCATCCTGCCGTCCTATGCCCGCATCGGCCCGGCGGCCCCGCTGTTGCTCGTGGTGCTGCGCTTCTGCCAGGGCCTGGCCATCGGCGGCCAATGGGGCGGGGCGGCGCTGGTCGCCGTCGAGAACGCGCCACAGGACAAGCGGGGCCTCTACGGCAGCCTGCCGCAGCTGGGCGTGCCGGCCGGCATGATCCTGGCCAATATCGTCTTCCTGTTGGTGACGGCTAGGATTTCCTCGGACGCCTTTGCGAGCTGGGGCTGGCGCATCCCCTTCGTCCTCAGCCTCTTGCTGGTCGCGGTCGGGCTCTATGTGCAGGGCCGGCTGGAGGAGGCGCCTGAGTTTCAGGGGGCGGCGGTCAGGGCCAGGGACAAGCCTGCGCTGCGGCCTCGCTCTCCGGTGCTCGAGGTCCTGGTCCGGCATCCGCGCGAGGTGCTGCTGGCCGCCGGCTCGTTCGTGGCGTCGAACGGCAGCTTCTATGTTCTGACCACCTTCGCCATCGCCTACGGGACCACGACCCTGCACCTGCCTCGCTCGGAGGTGCTCTGGGCCGTGCTCGTGTCGCTGCTCATCATCGCGCCGCTGATCGTCCTGGCGGGCGCGCTTTCCGACCGCTTCGGCCGCAGGGCGGTCTATGTCGCGGGGGGCGTGGCGGGCATGGCCGGAGCCTTCCTCGCGTGGCGCCTGATCGACACCGGGGCCTTCCCTTTGATCGTGCTGGGTCTGGTCATCGCGTTCGTGGGCAACTCCCTGATGTACGGACCACAGCCGGCCTTGTTCTCCGAGCTGTTCGCGGCCGAACTCCGCTATTCGGGGGCCTCGATCGGCTACCAGCTGGCGGCCATCCTGGGCGGCGGGTTCGCCCCGATGATCGCGACCGGACTGATCGAGCGCTTCCACGCCTCGGCCTACATCGCCGGCTACATGGTCCTGCTCTATGCGATCTCGCTGACAAGCACGCTGCTGCTGCTTCGGGCGCGCAAGCCTTCGGCTGCCGGCCGGGCATCCTATTGAAGGTGGCGCGCAACCAGACAGGGGAGGAGAGCGGGTGGACCTATGGCGACTTGACGCGACGGATCTGGCCCGGCTGATCCGCCTGGGCCAAGCCTCGAGCCGCGAGGCCGTGACCTCGTGTCTGGCCCGGATGGATTCGGTCAATCCAAAGCTCAACGCGATTGTCCGCCGCATGGACGACGAAGCCTTGGTCGCGGCCGAAGCAGCGGACGCCGCGCGAGGCGCCGGAGCGCTCCTGGGACCGCTGCACGGCGTTCCGGTCACGACCAAGATCAATACCGACCAGCGGGGCCATCCCACCGACAACGGCGTGGTCGCCCTGAAGGATCTCATCGCCCCGGAGGACGCCCCGGTGGTGGCCAATCTGCGTCGGGCCGGGGCCATCTTCATCGGGCGCTCGAATGCGCCGGCCTTCTCGATGCGCGGCTATGCCGAGAACGACCTGCACGGTCGCACCTATAATCCGCGCGACCGCACCATAAGCCCCGGTGGATCGTCGGGAGGCGCGGGCGCCGCTGTCGCCACGGGCATGGGCCCGATCGCCCAGGGTAGTGACATCGCCGGCTCGGTGCGCATCCCGGCCTATTGCAACGGCGTGGTCGGCCTGAGGGTTGGACTGGGGCGCATTCCCGCGTTCAGCACCACGACCACGGCGCCCCGCCCCATCGGCGCCCAGCTGATGTCCACCCAGGGCCCCCTCGTTCGCTCGGTTCGCGACGCCCGCCTGGCCCTGCAGGTGATGGCCAGAGGCGATGCGCGTGACACCCGCTGGGTGGACGCGCCGCTGGCGGGACCCGCGCCGCCTCGCCCCCTTCGCGTCGCCCTGGCTCCAGTTGTTCCCGGCGGATTCACCCACCCGGCCCAATCCGAGGCCGTGCGCCTCGCCGGCCGGCATCTGGCCGCCGCCGGATACGAGGTGGAGGAAGTCCTGCCGCCCGAGATCGAAGAGGTGGTTCGCCTCTGGCATGTGATCGGCTCAGGCGACGTGTTCCGCGCCCTGGCGCCCAGCATGGAGGCGATGGGTGACGCAGACGCGGTCTCCTCGATGCGCCTTTGGCTGGAGCTGGCGCCCGCGCCGGCCGACTCCGGCGCCGTACTGGACGCCCTGTCCCAGCGCGATCGCGTGCTGCTCCTGTGGCAGACGTTCTTCCAGCACCATCCGCTGGTGATCCTGCCGACCCTGTGCGACCTGCCCCCGCCGCTCGGCCAGGATCTCACGCTGGAGGGCCAGCGCACGTTGTTCGATTCCCTGCGCGTCAGCCTGCTGGCGCCGCTGCTGGGCCTCGCCGGCCTGGCGGTTCCTGTCGGCGCGCATGGCGCCCTGCGAACCGGTGTCCAAATCGTTCCGGCCCGCTTTCGCGAAGATCTGGCGTTGGACGCCGGCGAGGTGATCGAGGCAGCCGAGGGCGTCGTCCAGCCAATCGAGCCGACGTGGTAGCAACCGCGATGCGGCGGAAAGCACGCTTGGGTCACCCGTCGAGGGTGGCATCGCGCGATAACAAAACAAGAGCCTATGGCGCCGTTTCTGTCTCGGTTGCGAGGCCGGCCCTAGGGCTGGGTATGGCGTCGCCTATCGCCGACCCAATCAGCGCGTCGCCGCCAGACCCGCCGCATCGTTGTCGCCCAGCAACAGCGCTACCCGTTGCTGAATCGACTGCGCCTCTTCGCGCAGGCAAGCCTTGAACTCCGCGGTCAGGCGCGACTCCGGCTTCAGGACCGGAGTGCAGATGCTGGTCTGCATCATGCGTAACGGTTTGAGGGGAACCATGGTGAAGCGATCGACACCGATGGCCAGCGGGACCAGCGGGTCCGTGATCATGATGCCGCCGACTTGCAGCAGCAGGGAGCAGCCGTGTTCGATGCCGTTCGCGGTGTATTGCGGATGCAGTTCGACTCCCTGCGACCGGAACAGGCGCTCAAGGTCGTCGCGCGCCGGCCCCATCGGCGTGGTGACCATGGCGTGCGCGGTGAGATCCGCAGGGCCGACGGAGGTCCGTTTGGCGAGGGCGTGATCGCGGGGCATGACCACGACGGTCGGAAGGTCGAACAGCGGGGTCGCCTCGCAGAAGGGGGCGAACGCGGTCGATAGCGTCGCGACGGCGATGTCGAAACGCTCGGAAAGATTGCGGTCGATGTCGTGGATCTGCACCAGATGGAATTCGATCTCCACATCCGGATTCCGCTTCGCGAAGCGGCCGATGGCGGGGATCATCACGCTGTTGGCGTGCCTGGACCCGCAGGTGAGCCTGATCCGGGACTGGACGGCGGCGCCGGCCAGCCGCCGGGCTGCGCGCGGAAGCTCGTCGACGGCGAGCAGCACGCGGTAGCATTCGTCGAAATACTGCGCCCCTTCGGCCGTAGGACGCAGGCTATGGCCATCGCGGGAAAACAGCTTGAGGCCGGTGGTGCGCTCCAGGCCGGCCAACAGCCGGCTCGCCGCCGACGGGCTCATATTCAGTTCCTGGGCGGCGGCCGCCAGGCTGCCGCGCTGCACGACATGGAGGAACAGCCGTATCGCCTGGATGTTCATGGCGGCCCTTCGTGCGAATTCTGCACCATAGGGTCGTGTCTTTGCATTTTCCACACGCGGTAGGCAGGGACTATGCTCCTCATCTGTCGACGGCGGGTTTCCTGGGGAGGGCGCCATGACCTTGCATGCTGCATTGGCCGAGGGTGCGCGGGCGTTTCCGGATCGGCCCTGGGTCAGCTGTGAAAACCAGACGTGGTCCTACGCCGAGGGGGGAGCGCTCACCGATCGTCTCGCCCAGGGGCTGATGGCGGCGGAGATCGGGCCCGGCGACCGCGTGGCTCTGCTGTTCGCGAACTCGCCCGAACTGATCTTCAGCTACTACGCCTGCTGGAAGATCGGCGCGATCGCCGTTCCGCTGAACATCCGCTTTGCGCCGCCGGAACTGGCCTATGCGCTGGGCCATTGCGAGGCGCGGATACTGCTTGGGCAAGAGGACCTGTGCCGGGCGGTGATCCCGATGCAGGCCGAGCTGCCGCATCTGTCGGCCGTGCATGTGACAGGGGACGCACTCGAAGGCGCTCGCCGCTTCGAAGCGCTGTGCGAAGACAGGCCGGGCGAGCCGGCTGCGCTGCCCTCGGTCGACGCCCACCAGATGGCGGCCTTGCTTTACACCTCAGGCACGACGGCGCGGCCGAAGGGCGTGATCCACACCCACGCGGGGCTCTGTCAGCAGGCGGAGAACTTCTTCGACGCGCTCGGCAGGAATGTGTTCGAAAGGACCGTCATTTCGACGCCGTTGTATCATGCCAGTGGTTTCGGGTCGGGCATGCTGCCGGTGACCCAGGCGGGCGGCTCGATGTGGATCGTGCGGCGCTTCGAGCCGGAGGCGGTGCTGTGCGTCATCGAGTCCAGTCGTGCGACCTATAGCGGGAACCTGCCGGTACAGGTCCGGATACTGGTCGATCATCCGG
>DATCFQ010000495.1:0-2607 GCA_036509495.1 Caulobacteraceae bacterium | reverse complement strand
GCCATCGCCGACGCCGGCGGACGCCGCAAGCCGTGGCTGGCCGTCTGCATGGTGGTGTTCGCGCCCTGCATGCTGGCGACTTGGTGGGCCGCCCCCGGCATGACCTCGGGCCTCGCGCTGGTGATGATCCCGCTGATCGTCGCCCAGGTGGTGTTCGAATACTGGAACGTCTTCTGCAGCGCCATGCTGCCGAACGTGGCCCCGCCCGGGAGGATCGGCTTCCTCAGCGGCCTGGGCTTCAGCCTCGGCAACGCCATGGGCATCCTGACCTTCGTGTTCTTCCTTTTGGCCTGGTCCTGGAACCCGCATCCGCTGTTCGGCCTGGACAGCGCCACCCACCAGCCTGAGCGGGCCGTGGGTTTCCTCGCCGCCCTTTGCGTTGTCGTCTTCGGCCTGCCGCTGTTCTTCTTCACCCCGGATTCGAAGGGCAGCGGCCGGAGCATTCCGCAGGCGGTTTCGCAGGGTCTGAAGCAGCTGTGGGCCACCGTCCGCAAGATCAGCCACTACAAGAACCTGGGCCTCTTCCTGCTGTCGCGGATGAGCTACAATGAGGGCTTCATCGCCCTGATGCTGTTCACCGGCGTGTTCGCCGCCGGCATCCTGCACTGGTCCGCCAAGATGCTGGTGGTCGAGGGCTTGGCCAACAGCGTGGTGGCCGTCATCGCCGGGCTGGTGGCGGGCTGGATGGACACAAAGATCGGCTCCAAGCGGGCGACCATGGTGTTCGTGCTGGGCTGCCTGATCTGCAATGTGATCATCTTCTCGGTGACGCCGGACATGGTGTTCTTCGTCCACATCGACCCGGTAGCCACCGCGACGGGCGGCCTCTATCCGTCCCTGCCGGACAAGGTGTTCCTGATCGCCCAGTGCTCGATCGCGGTCTTCGTCACCGGGGGCCTGGTGACCAGCCGATCGATGATGGCGAAGCTGTCGCCCAAGCCGATGCTGGCGGAGTTCTTCGGCATCTATTCGCTGTCGGGGACAGCGACCACCTTCATCGGCCCGGCTGCCATCGGCATCCTGACCGTGCTGTTCCACGCCCAGCGCGCGGGAGTGCTGGTCGGGGTGTTTTTTCTGTTCGTCGGGCTGATGATCATGTTCGCGGTGCGCGACGCGGACCCGGCGGCGGGGTGACTCATTCCTTGTCGTCCCGGCTGTAGCCCCCGGACCTGATCGGGGGGCGGAGAGCCGGGATCGCCACAGACGCAGGCGCTTCCTTCGATCCCGGATCGCCGCCAGAGCGGCGTCCGGAATGACAACCGTAGGGTCAGTCGGTGATCGGCTGGCCCAGCAGGTCTTCGGCCTTTTCGATCTTGATCAGCACCGCCCAGCCCTTCTTGTCGGGGTCGCGGTCCTTCTCGGGCTGGATCAGCCGTTCCCAGACCGCGTCATAGACCGGGCCGGACTTGTGGATTTCGGCCTTGCCGTAGAGCCGCGCGATGCCGGCGATCGGCAGCACGCCGGAGCTCATCAGGTCGTAGTTCGAATAGTAGACCGTCAGCTTGGAGCCATTCTCGGTGGCGCCGGTGGTCGAGCCGCGGCCCCGCTCCCACAGCGAGATGTGGTCGTCGTCATGGACCTGGACGCTGCCGCGCGGGCTGATCTGGGCGTAGCCGTCCGGCAGCACGCTGCCGACCTGGCAGACGTGGGCCGGGAAGGCGGAATTGATGTGCGGCTGAATCTTCTTGGCGATGCTGCCCATGATGCTCTTGCTCTTGTCTGCTGAGGCCCTGGCGACGGTATCCTACGCGGGGCCGCCTCCTGTCCACCGGCGCTTGTCCGATTGCGGCCGGGGCCAAGCTGGACCAATCTGCCGCCAAGCTCGGTGACGGCTCGAGTATCGTCGCCCTCAGGGAGGCTCCATGACCCAATCGCGCTTCGACCGCCGTCGCTTGCTCGCAGCCGCGGCAGGACTGGGCGTGGCCGGCCATGCCGCCGCCGCCAGCGCCGCCAATCCGCTGCACTGGCTGAACAAGAAGGGCGCGCACGGACCCGCAGCTCCAGTTGGACCGGTGGTCGACACGCGCACCGGCAAGCTCGGCGGCAAGGCCGGAGACGGCTACGTCGCATTCAAGGGCGTGCCCTATGGGGCCCCGACCGGCGGGGCCAACCGCTTCCGGCCGCCGCATCCCCGCGCGCCCTGGCCGGGCGTGCGCGACGCCACTGGGTTCGCCAACATCAGTCCCCAGCCGATCATGAAGGTGATCCCCGAGGAGGACGACTCCCAGGCGCACGAGGCCCAGGGCGAAGACTGCCTGATGCTGAACGTCTGGACCCCCGAGGTCGGCCCGGGCCGGCGGCCGGTGATGGTCTGGTTCCACGGCGGCGGCTACGCCGTCGGCGGCGGCTCGGCCCCCTGGTATCGCGGCGAACGGCTGTCGAGCCGGCACGACGTGGTGGTGGTGACCATCAATCATCGCCTGAACGTCTTCGGGTTCCTCTATCTGGGCGGCATCGATCCCGCCTTCGCCGACAGCGCCAATGTCGGCATGCTGGACTGCGTCGCGGCGCTGCAATGGGTGCGGGACAACATCTCCGGCTTCGGCGGCGACCCCGGCAATGTCACCATCTTCGGCGAGTCCGGCGGAGCCGGGAAGGTCTCCTGCC
>DATCFQ010000494.1:0-2522 GCA_036509495.1 Caulobacteraceae bacterium | reverse complement strand
GATCCAATGCATCAAAAACCTGCGCCATCCGAACCCAGGCGTCGAATACGTAGCCCTGCAGTTCGCAGAGCGCCTTGGGCGCCTTCACCATTGACCCATCGACATTGACGACGGCCCCGCCGGAGTCCTTCCATCCCTGGTTTTGCAGCCCGGCCGACGAACGCGTTTCGTATTCCTGGAAACCGTCGCCATCGAGGTCTCCATAATCGTCGATCCAACTCAGGCAGCGCTCGGCGGTGCCGAGGTGCTTGGTGAGCAACGATCGATCGCCGGTCGCCATCCACGCGGAATGAAGGGTGATCAGATAGAGCGGTGTCGCATCCGCGGTGCCATAGTAGGGCGTGTGCGGAATGAGCTTGAAATGCGCCAGCTCGCCGCGCCTGAGTTCATGATGAATCTTGCCAGGGTCGGCATCGCGGTAGTCGTCCCGTTCGCTCGCTTGCCATTTCCCCAGAACGGTCAGGGCCGCCTCGGCGAACTCCGGATGAACGATGGTGTTTTGCAGGGATATCACCAGCGGATCGCGACCGAAGAGGGCGACAAACCACGGCAGGCCCGCGGCGGGAACGAACTTCATATGATTTGTGCCATCGAGCGGCAGTCGGAGCGAATGCATGTCGTCTATCGACTGGGCGAAGGCGGCGGCGAAGGTGTTGTTGCTGGTCTCGACCTTGAGAACCTGCTCCTTCCAGAGTTTGGCCTCCTTCATCGCCTTTGAGCCGATGTGGTCGTCTATGCCGTTCTTCGGCGCGAGGCTCCAGGTATCGCCGTTCGCGAAATCGTAAAGCAGGCTCGCGCGCCAGGTTGCCCCGGGTTCGAGTTCGACCTTGAAGCTCAACCGACCGTTGGCATAGGTCATGGGGGAACCGGCGTCGCTGGCGCGAACCCTGATCGCCCTGCGGAAGTTCTTGTTGGTATAGGTCGTCGTCAGGGTTTCGCTCTTGGCGGGCCAGGTGACCTCTATGTCGCCGCGGCGCGTGACCGACTTGGCCTTGACCTCGAACAGGTCGGCGAAATCGCTGCGGATGGCGAACTCCAGATTGAACGACGCTGGGTCGGTCGCGTGATTGGCGACCTCGACGTCCTCGCGCATTCCGCCCTCGAGGCGGCGGCCGAACGCCAATCCGAGCGTGTTTTCCTCGATGTCGCTATCGGCGGTCGAGACTTTAGGGTTGGTGCAGAATACGCGCCCGGTATCCCCGGTGAGGCCGCCGCCGTTCAGCAGCTTCCACGGCGAGCCGTCGATGAACATCGTCCACACGCAAATCAGGCGTGTGTCGAGAAAGAACAGGCCCTTCTGGCATACCTCCGGGATCTGCCCGTCAGGGTCGCTGACCATGACCGAATAGCCCTGGTGAACCGTGAGTTCAGGGGGACCGACCTTGATTTCCAGGCTCACGAAGGGCTCCGTCGATGAGGGCGCGTGCCTATGCGCCGTGTGGGCCGCGCCACCGGAGGCGCTTCACCCATAGGCCGAAACCGGCGAGCCCTCCGCCCGCCGCCAACCGCGCGGTTGCCGGGCGGCGCGCGGCTGGTGGTCATTTCCCAACCCACCGTCCGCGGCCGGTGGTCAAACCGCTCGTAAAGCCCGGGCGCAGGGCCGAACCGATCGCCTTGCGCCGGCGATGGGCGGCTCCGGCAGCCGATGGCCGGCCCTTACTGTGTCTACGCTCCGAACGCTCGGCTCTGCCGGGCGTTCCGGGCGGCAATCCCTTCGATCGTGTTGGTCTCCGACATGTGGGCTCGAAAGCGCTGGAGAAGAGCAGCGCAGGCCGCAAGCTGCGCGAACTCGCGGCGCGGCTCCAGGCCGCCGGTGGCGGCCCGATCACGGTCGCGGAACGGCGTGAACTGGAATCCGCGTCGAGGTCGGCTAAGGCATCGTTGGGAAATTGTCGCTCCAGTATGGCTTGGCTGCGGCGCCGCTTTCAACGCCAAGACGCCAAGAACAAACGAGTGCGCTCCGCGCGTAGCGCTTTGTTCTTATTGGCGTCTTGGCGTCTTGGCGGTTCAAAAAATTCATTTTGCGCCGCCGCCTTCACCGGACGCGCCCACACAGAGTCAATTCAGCTATTGTCCGACGGACCCTAACTGCATGCCGCCGAAAGGTTTGGCGCTCGCTCGGTGCGGCGCACCTCTTCAGGCTCTGTCGTCAAATTGCCGGGCCGACGGCGCGGTCAGGCGATGATCACGACCCCGGGGACGCGGCCGGCGGTGTAATCGCACCGGGCAGGCGGCGGGGGCTGGGCCAGAGGTTGCGCAGGCGCCCGCTCACGGTCTCCAGCGGCCTCGAGGTGCGGCCATAGTCGTATTCGTACTGGTAGCCGTATCCGTATCCGTAGGAAGCCTGACGGACGTTGAACTTGGTGAGGACGGCGCCCAGTATGTGGGCGTGGGCGACGGTGAGCCGGCGCAGGGCGGCCGCCCCCTGCGAGCGTCCGGTGGCCCCGGCCTCGAGCACGACCAGGGTGTGGACCGCCACCGAGCTGATCAGGGGCGCGTCGGCGAGACCCATCACCGGCGGC
>DATCFQ010000493.1:0-2544 GCA_036509495.1 Caulobacteraceae bacterium | reverse complement strand
CTTCAACCTGGTGATCGCCCCGTCAACATCGCCGCGGGCGAGCAGCGCCGCGGCCCAGCTGGTCTCGGGCATCGGAATGCTGGGGGCCATGCGGATTTCCTCGGCGAACCAGCGGTCCGCGCCCGCCGCGTCACCGACGAACGCGGCGACCACCGCCCGGGCGTCGACACAGCCGTCACAGTCTAGAGGCGTCATCGCCAGCAGGGTCCGGGCCTCGGCCAGCCGGCCTGCATGGGCATAGGCGATGGCGAGAAGGGCGGCGGTGTTCCGAACGGCCACTTGGCGCTGTCGCGGATCGGCCAGTTCGGCCGCGAACTCCGGCTCGCCCGCGGCGATGGCGCCGGGCCAGTCCGCGAGCTCGAGGGCGGCCCGCATCTGCAGATTGCCTGGCCCGTACCCGGGGGCTGGCGTCGGGGCCGATAGGCGCAATCCCGCCTTCACATCGTGATCGCCGATGAACTGCCGCGCCTGCAGGGGCTGGACATTGACGCCTCCTTCAGCTCCTTCCACATTGAGGTCGTGTGTCTGGCCCCCGCTTCCAAACCCATTCCGGACCGAGCCCAAGTGCGAGTCGATCACGACCCGCATGTTGCGCTCGGCAGCCTGGCGCGAGAGGCCGCCGAACCCGCGACCTGTGCGCAGAACCTCCCGCAACACCTGCCGCGACACCACCAGCATCGCCTCGTTCCGGGAGAGCTGGTTCAGGGCCACGCTGAGGTTGTTGAGCGCGCTGGAGTCGTAGAGCGCAAGGCCGCGCGCCTGGCCCTCGCGGACCACCGCGACGATCCCCTCGAAGTCGCCGCGGGCGAGAAGGGCCGAGGACCAGCCGCCATAGGCCCAGGCCTGGTCTTCCGGCGAGCCGTGGCGCGCCAGCCATTGGAACTTGGCGAGGGCCTCCGCCTCCTTGCCGTGCGAGCCCAGGTAGACCGCGTAACGATAGGGCTGGGTCGAGGCGTAGACCGCCTCCGCCGCCTTGCCGACCAGGTCGTCCATATCGGCGTCCGTGCCCGCGAAGGTCTCGCCGGGCTCGGCGCCGGCCCGCGCCGTGACCGACACGCCCGTGGCCGTGCGCACCACCTCGCCGGTGATGCGGGTCTCATGGCCGAGCCATTGGCGCAGGTAGGCGTTCAGCTCGCCGAGGGAGACCCCGGTCTCGGGGATCTCCACCTTGATGTCGTCGCCCCAGTTCTCGGCGTAGGTCGAGGCCGGCCGGGCGGACACCGTCTCGGCCTGCAGCTCGGAGAGCCGGTCGAGCACGCGGGCGGCCACCACCTGGCCGGTCAGGCCGCGCCCGGCGAGGTCGGGCGGGACCGAGAAGGCCGCGATGGTCAGGCCGTGGTCCTCGTGCGCCTGCCAGGCCATGGCGGCGACGGCAGCTGCGAGCGCCAAGCCGAGGGCGGCGGTCATCACCTGCAGCACCGCCTTCATCCAGTCGCTGAAGCGGCCCAGGCGCAGGCGCGAAGTCTGCAGCTCGCGCTGCTCGTGCAGGTGCTCGGTCTGCAGGTCGATCAGACGCGACTGCTTACGCAAAAAGGTCGTCGCCTCGGCGTCGAGGGCCTTGCCGCCCTTCAAGGTCCTGCCGAGCGCCAGGGCGACGGCCGCCGGGCTGGCTTGATCGAGCGCCTGCTCGGTCGCGGCTTCGGGCTCTTCGCGACGCTCAGCCATGTGGCGGGCCGTCAGCTTCGCGCATGGCGATGGACAGACTGATGATCAGGACTAGTCCCCAGGACCGCAGGAGGGTCCCCGCCCAACCGCTTGCGGGACCATAGGACGCCGCTTGCGGGAGGGCCAGCCGCGCAACCGGCCTGAATGTCTGCTCTTCGGACGGACGCTTGGGGCAGTTCACCACCCAACTGGTCCGTTCGCCACGTCCGCTTCCAGGTCCGGCGTCGTTCCCGATGCGAACGGCGAGTTCTCGGCCAGATGCTCGGGACCGCCCACGACCCAAAGCGGACCTTCAAAGTCGGCGCGGCCAGCGGTCATTTCACCGCATCGCGGCCCCGCCGCGCGGCGCTTTCAGATTGGGCCTTTCGACGCCACGGCCGCCAGCTATCGGCCGGCGAGAAAGGGTCGCCTAGGTGAAAAGCCGAGATGACCGCGGCGATGCCCTTCACCTGCGGCAGTTCGATAGGGCGCAAACGCGCGTAGCCAGCGCTGCGCAGGACCTCAAGACCCGCCCCAACGCCGCCCGCATTGCGCACCGCCGCTTCCAAGATTGCATCGTCGCAGCCCAGCCAGTGCGCCAGCAAGCGGTCGCGCAGGCGGGTGATCTCCGCGCGGTTGCCGGTCCCGGTGCGTCCGGTGGCCTCGAAGCTCAGATCGCACTCGGTATCCAAGCCCATGGAACGGTTGTTGATGTTGGCCGAGCCGATCCTGAGCAGGCGATCGTCGATTATCGTCAGCTTGGCGTGGACGATGATGATCCGGCCTAGCGTCGTGACCGGGCTGTAGGCCTGAAAGCGGCCATGTTTGTCGGCGCGTTTCAGCGTCTCAATGAACTTCACTCTCGTGCGGTCCATGGTCGCTTGGTCGAAAAAGCTCGGC
>DATCFQ010000492.1:0-3551 GCA_036509495.1 Caulobacteraceae bacterium | reverse complement strand
AGGAATTCATGCTCGCCAAGCGGTGGCAGGAGCATGAGGACCCGGAGGCGGCGCACAAGCTCGTCACCTCGCACCTGCGTCTGGTGGCCAAGATCGCCATGGGCTACCGCGGCTATGGCCTGCCGATCGGGGAAGTGATCTCCGAAGGCAACGTCGGGCTGATGCAGGCGGTGAAGAAGTTCGATCCGGACCGCGGCTTCCGCCTGGCGACCTACGCCATGTGGTGGATCAGAGCCTCGATCCAGGAATACATCCTGCGCTCGTGGTCGCTGGTGAAGATGGGCACCACCGCCGCCCAGAAGAAGCTGTTCTTCAACCTGCGCAAGGCCAAGAGCGAGATCTCGGCCCTGGAAGAGGGCGACATGCACCCCGACCAGGTGCGCCAGATCGCCACCAAGCTGGGCGTGCTGGACGAGGAAGTCATCTCGATGAACCGGCGCCTCGCCGGCCCCGACGCCTCGCTGAACGCACCGCTGCGCTCGGACTCCGAGAGCGAATGGCAGGACTGGCTGGCCGACGACGTCGCCGTCAGCCAGGAAACCCAGGTCGCCGAGCGCGAGGAGCGGACCATCCGCATGGCCCTGCTCGAAGAGGCGATGACCGAGCTCACCGATCGCGAGAAGCACATCCTGACCGAGCGGCGGCTGAAGGACGACCCGACCACCCTCGAGCAGCTGGCCTCCCAGTACGGCGTCAGCCGCGAGCGGGTGCGCCAGATCGAGGTGCGGGCGTTCGAAAAGCTGCAGAAGGCCATGCGCTCGGCCGCCGAGGAGCGGCACCTGATCGACGCGTGAGCGCGGTCACGGGAGCTGCATGAGTTGTGGATTGGCACGGGGAACCCTTGCCTGAATCGCGACTCACCGGCACGTTTCTATCCTGGGGAAAAATTGGCAATGCGCGAGACGCTGAGATGGAGAGATGCCCTCGCTGCATACAAGTTCGCCGCGGTGACCCACCTCTACGCTGAACGTCGCCACCGCGTTGTCGAGCGGGCTTTCAGGCGGCAGATGCCACCACTTCCCCGAAGCTATTGCGCGTTTGTGGACCCCAGGTTTTTCCCAGCGCCAGAAGGCCCGCGGGCATTCCCGCTTCTCCTTGCGCACCTGGAGCACGGCAAAGCCACTGATGAACAGACTGACTTGGTGTTGAACGAGGTCGAGGCGTGGCAGTGCGCTGCGCTTCCAATCTGGAACAAGCACGGCGTCGCGGCAGCGTCCGCCGAATGCCGAGCAGCCCGTGACGTTCGCGATAAGGCCTTTGGCGCGCTTGTGCGAACGCCAGCGACAAGCCTCGAGGTCTTTGCTGAGAAGATGAGAGCAATATCGTTCGAGGGGGAGGTTCCTGCCCTTCGGCCGCTGGCGAACGAGCTAAAAGGCTTAGTCGCGCGCGCCAAGCTCACCGGTTCCTGACCGCCTCCAGAAACTCTCTAATCATCGGCACCCATTCCTTCGGCATAAAGCCGGGTGAAGACGGATGGCGGATGTGAGCCGCAAGCGCGTCAACCTCGTCTGCTCGATACCATTCGGTCGCTCTATGGACGCCCGCCGGCGCCTCGCGCAACTCGATACTGGATTGTTCGCCATCAGCCATGTTGCGCCATGTGGCTCGTCCAAGCACCAAGACGGCCTCAGGTTTGATTGCGCGTAACATCGCCCAAAAGGCCGCTTGGGAACGACGGAATGCGGCCTGCGTCGGCCGAATGTGGGCCGTCGCTCCTACGTATTCTTGGACGTAATTCGCGAAGTATAGACTATCCCAAAACGGCTTCAGGTCTCCCGAGTCCCGTGTCCACTCGCGCCCCGAGACGGCTTCAAATGTGTTTGCAAAGAATTTTTGGCGCCTGGAGGGCGACCGTCCCCAGTGCGTAACGGCCGTGGCGGTCCAATCCCTGGGGTCTTCCGAGGGCACCCCTTCCTCAGCGTCATCATAGTGCGACTCGCCGAGAAGCAGGAGCCTCACCCCATCATACCTGACGTCATTGCCTAGGTTCCAGGGATCGAAGGTCCAGATCGGCATTGGGGCCTCAGTGCTCACGCCGCCGAGCGGTCGCCCGTCCGGGCTTCGTCCGGCAGATAGGTGAGCAGGGCCATCGCATCCATCTCGACCGCCTGGAGGGTCAGCCGGTCGGCCGATCCGACCGCGATCAGGCGGGTCTGCAGGCCGTGGGCGGCGGCGACCAGGGCGTTGCGGTGCAAGAGGGCGCCGGCGTTCTGCAGCTCGGCGGCCTGGACTTGCAGGGCGCGGAAGGCCTGGGGCCGGTCGATTTCGATGGCCTTCAGGGCGGCGGCGACGATCTTCAGGGATTGGACGATGCGCGTCTCGGCCGGGTCGCCCGCCGCATCGGCGCGGCGGCGGCGGGCGCCGCGATAGTCGCCGGAGTTGAATCGCCGCCGGTCGGGCCCGACATAGGCCACACCTTCGACCCAGTCGCGCGGCCTCACCGCCACAGCCTCCAGCCGGCGGACCAGGTCCTTGATGGTGAAGGGCTTCCTCAGGAACTCGTGTACGCCGCAATCGCGCGCCGCCATGATCGAGGCGGGGGTCGCCTGGGCGGTGACCATGATCACCGGCGCCTTGCGGCAGGGCAGATCGCCGCGCCGGAGACGGCGGGTGAACAGCACCCCGTCCAAGGCGTCGCCGGCGAATTCGGTGAACACCAGCTGAGGATCGACGGTTCCGGCCTGGCTGAGGCCCAGCTCGGTATTGGAGGCGGTCCAGATCTGGCCGATGCCGAAGTTCTTGAGCAGGTCCGCCAGCATCCGCGAGGAGGCAGGAGCCGGGTCCACGATCAGGACGCGGGTGAGGAAGGGCGCGATGGCCTGGGCGAGCTTCGGGTCGAGACTGAGCACTTGGGTCCTCGCGTCGGTCGTTCTCACCTTGCCTGAACGAGGTAAATATCGGCTTGACGGCCCAGGCGCTCCGTCAGCCGACGAAGGGGTCCTTCACCAGGATGGTGTCGTCCCGCTGGGGGCTGGTGGACAACAGCGCCACCGGCGCGCCGATCAGCTCTTCCAGGCGGCGGACGTACTTCACCGCATTGGCCGGCAGGTCGCGCCAGCTGCGCGCGCCGTGGGTGGTTTGCGACCAGCCGTCCAGCTCTTCATAGACCGGCTCGACAGCGGCCTGGGCCCGCAGCCCCGACGGCAGGTAGTCGATCACCTCGCCCCCCAGGCGGTAGCCGACGCAGATCTTCAGCTTCTCCAGCCCGTCCAGGATGTCGAGCTTGGTCAGGGCGATGCCCTCGATGCCGTTGATCGCCACCGACTGGCGCACCAGCACCGCGTCGAACCAGCCGCAGCGGCGCTGGCGGCCGGTGTTCACCCCGACCTCCTTGCCGATGGTCGACAGGTGATGGCCGATCTCGTCGAAGAGTTCGGTGGGGAACGGGCCGCCGCCGACCCGGGTGGTGTAGGCCTTGACGATGCCGAGCACGAAGCCGGGCCCCTTGGGTCCCATGCCCGATCCGGCGGCGGCCTGGCCGGCCACCACATTGGAGGAGGTCACATAGGGATAGGTGCCGTGGTCGACGTCCAGCAAGGCGCCCTGGGCCC
>DATCFQ010000491.1:0-2201 GCA_036509495.1 Caulobacteraceae bacterium | reverse complement strand
CCGCCCACGCCCCTCGATAAAACGCCTGGGTCCCCGCTTTCGCGGGGATGAGCGGGGGTGGGATAGGACCGTGATCTAGGCCGCTTGTGGCTCCAGGCCCCGGCGCACCACCACCACCAGCAGCAGGGTCACCGCGATCATGCCCAGCGGCAACATCAGCCACAGGCCGGCGGTGCGGGTGATCATCGGGGCGGCGAAGGCCAGGGCCAGGGCCGCGAGCTCGACGCTGCGCAGCCCGCGCTCCTTGCCATAAGAGACCAGGAAGGCGCCGGCCGGGGCCAGGGCCATGAAGTCGTAATCGAAGCCATAGGGGGTGCAGATGAAGGCCCCGACGATCAGGCCCGCGGCCTTGAGCCTAGGGTCCGCCTTGCTGCGCCAGAGCACGAACACCGCGAGCGCCGCCGCCAGGCCCGCCGCCGCCTGGACGGCGTAGGCGAGGCCGATGGATCCGCCCCAGAGGCGCACGGCGGCGAACACGCTCTGGATCTTCCAGAAGCCGGCGCCGCCCTGCTCCAGCACGGCGTGGCGGGTGAAGGCGGTATTGGCCAGGAAGGCCCGCCAGGTCTCCACCCCGAAAACCAGATAGGCCAGGCTGGCGGCGGCGATCACGGTGATGCCCGCCGCCAGGATGGTCCGCCAGCGGCCTTCTGCCAGCAGGGCCAGGGGCAACAGCACGCCGAACTGCGGCTTGTAGGCGAGCAGCCCGAACAGCACCCCCGCCAGCCACGGCCGGCGGTCGAGCATCAAGAGGCCGCCGCCGATCAGGGCCGCGGTCAGGAAGCCGTTCTGGCCGTGGGTCAGGTTCATGAACACGGCCGGGAAGGCCAGGGCCAGCAGCATGGCGCCCTTCTCGGGAAGGATGCCGCGCATGGTCACGAGGTAGAGCGGCAAGGTGAGGCCCTGCCAGGCTGCGACGGCGACGAGATAGGGCAACAGCGCCAGCAGCGAGGCGACCAGCAGGAACATCGGCGGATAGTGCCAGCCGTAGAAGGGGATGCCCGGGTCGTGGAAGGCGGCCTGCTGGGCCGCATAGTGGGCCGCGGGGTCATAGACCGAGGCCGGATGGCCAGCCAGCGCCAGCCGGCCCGCGGTCCAGACATCGGAGAAGTCGGTGCCCAGCGGCCGGCCGGCATAGTCGATGCCGCCGTGGGAGGTCGCGGCCAGATAGATCAGCGCCAGCACATAGGCCGTGATCAGGATCAGCGAATAGATCTTGATCCGCTCGGGCGTGACCCAGGCGAGGAGGCCCCCGTGCGACGGCGTGGCGCGGCTGAACTCGGACATGGCGCGAGCCTGTCGCGGCGTGGTGAAGTTTCGCTTAAGCCAGCCCAGGCCGGCGGCTTTCGGGCGAGCTTTCCTGGGGGCTGACAACCGAGACGGGAGGGCCTATATTGGCTTCAACATCGTCCGTTAGCGCTGGATAGCGCTTTCGAGCGGCGGCCCCCCGGCCCGCCGCTTTTTTGTTGGATTTGGAAGGCCAAGCTTGCGCGGCAGGACTGCCGAAGACCTGAAGCTTCTGGAGCTGCTCGACCCTGTGGCCGAGGCGGCCGGCTATGAGATCGTGCGCCTGCGGCTGATGGGCGGCTCCCACCGGCGGCTGCAGATCATGGCCGAGCGGCCAAATCCTGATGGGGGCGCCGGCCAGATGGAAGTCTCCGACTGCGCGCTGCTGTCGCGGGCCTTTTCCGAGGTGCTGGACGCCGCCGACCCGATCTCGGTGGAATATATGCTCGAGGTCTCCAGCCCCGGCATCGACCGGCCGCTGACCCGGCTGCAGGATTTCCAGACCTATGCCGGCCTGGAGGCGAAGTTCGAACTCGACCGCGTGGCCGAGGGCCGCCGCCGCTTCAAGGGCCGCCTGGCCGGGGTCGAGGGCCAGAACGTGCTGATCGACCTGGAAGACGAACCCGACCTCACCGCCCAGGCGCCTTTCGCCTGGATCGCCGAAGCCAAGCTCATCCTGAACGACGAACTGATGCAACGCGGCGCCGCCGAGCGTGAAGCCCGGCTGGCCCAATCCGAGTCAAAGAAGGAGGACGTCTGACCATGTCCCTCACCGGTATTTCCGCCAATCGCCTCGAGCTTCTGGCGCTCGCCGACGCCCTGGCGCGTGAGAAGGCGATCGAGAAAGAGATCGTCATCGAGGCGATCGAAGAGGCGGTGCAGAAGGCCGCCCGCTCGCGCTACGGCGCCGAGCACGA
>DATCFQ010000490.1:0-8129 GCA_036509495.1 Caulobacteraceae bacterium | reverse complement strand
AGCAGGAGGGTCGCGAGGGCGACGGCGACGGTACGGTTCATGTGTGTGGATCTCCCCAGACATTATTGGTGATGTGCTGAGCCCAACCCTAGCGCGGCGGACGGGTTAAAGCCAAGATTGTCGGTGACAACGAAAGACGAGGCGGCCCATGGCCTATCAGGCGCCGATCCGCGATATCGCCTTCGCTCTGTATGCCGTCGCCGACCTGCAGCGGTTGGAGCCTCTGGTCGCGGGGCTGGACCGCGAGATGGTGGGGGCGGTGCTCGACGCCGCCGGGGATCTGGCCGCAGACGTGCTGGCGCCCTTGAATCGTACGGGCGACCGGCAGGGCTCTCGGCTCAAGAACGGCAAGGTGGTCACGCCCGACGGCTTCCCCTCGGCCTACCGCGCCTTCGCCGAGGGCGGCTGGAACGGCCTCGCCGCCGAGCCGGAATTCGGCGGCCAGGGCCTGCCCAAGGCGCTGGAGCTGGCCGTGTTCGAGATGGCCAACGCCGCCAACATGGCCTTCGGCCTCTGCCCGACCCTGACGCTCGCCGCCATCGAGGCGCTGCAGCTGCACGGGACCCAGCGCCAGAAGGCGCTCTATCTGCCGCGGCTGGTCTCCGGCGAGTGGCCGGGCACCATGCACCTCACCGAGCCCCAGGCCGGCACCGACCTGGGGGCCATCCGCACCCTGGCCGAGCCGGACGGCGAGGGCGGCTGGCGATTGAGCGGCCAGAAGATCTTCATCACCTGGGGCGACCACGACATGGCGCCCAACATCGTGCACATGATCCTGGCGCGGACGCCCGGCGCCCCGCCCGGAGTGCGCGGCCTGTCGCTGTTCCTGGCCACCCGCCAGGCGGTGGCCGAGGACGGTTCGCTGGGCGTCGCCAACACCCTCGGGCCCGCCAGCCTCGAGCACAAGCTGGGCATCCACGCCTCGCCCACCTGCGTGATGCTCTACGAGGGCGCCAGAGCGGAGCTGGTCGGCGAGCTGAACCAGGGCCTGGCCCACATGTTCGTCATGATGAACGCCGCCCGGGTGATGGTCGGGGTCCAGGGGGTCGGCATCGCCGAGGGCGCCTATCAGCACGCCCTGGCCTATGCCCGCGAGCGCCGCCAGGGCCGCTCGCCCTGGTCGCAGGACCCGTTGGCCGCGATCATCGACCATCCGGACGTGCGGCGGATGCTGGCGCTGATGAAGGCCAAGATCGCCGCGGCGCGGGCGATCTGCTTCTGCGCCGGGGTCGCCGCCGATCTGGCCCGGCTCGCCCCATCGGAGGCCGAGCGGGCCAAGGCCGAACTCAGGGCCCAGCTGCTCACCCCCATCGCCAAGGCCTGGTCGACCGACGTCGGCGTCGAGGTCGCCTCGCTGGGCATCCAGGTCCACGGCGGCATGGGCTTCATCGAGGAGACCGGCGCGGCCCAGTACTATCGCGACGCCCGCATCGCCCCGATCTACGAGGGGACCAACGGCATCCAGGCCCTCGACCTGGTCGGCCGCAAGCTCTCCATGCAGAACGGCGAGGCGGTGACGGGCCTGATCGCCGAGATGCGCGCCCTGGTCCCGCAGCTGAAGGATGATCTCGGCCCGGCGCTGGCGGTGGGGATCGACGCGGTCGAGCGGGCGTCCCATGGCCTCGCCAAGTTGGGCGGGACGGCCGCGCTGGCGGGCGCCACGACCTATCTGAAGCTGTTCGGCGACGTGCTGGGCGGCTTCCTGCTCTGCAAGGGCGCCCTGGCCGCCACTGCCGGCGAGGATGCCCATTGGGCCCAGGACCGCATGGCGCTGGCCCGCTTCTACGCCGAGCAGGTGCTCAGCGGCGCCGGGGCGCGGGCGGACGCGGCCCTGGCGGGGGACGAGGCGCTGCTGGGGGTCGTTCTCTAGCTCCGCTCATCGCCTTAGCTCCGCTCATTCCCGCGAAAGCGGGAACCCAGGCCTTTTTTGTCTGACTGCCGTCCAACAGAAAAACACCTGGGTCCCCGCTTTCGCGGGGATGAGCGGTGTTTTCTCGGCGGCTACAGCTGCTCCAGCATGTAGTCGGCCGAGCTGACGCGGAATTCGCCGCCCGCTTCGACGTTCAGGGTGCTGACGACCCCGTCCTTGACGATCATCGAATAGCGCTGCGAGCGCGGGCCCATGCCGAACTTGGAGGCGTCCAGCTCCAGCCCGATGGCCTTGGTGAAGTCGCCGTTGCCGTCGGCCAGCATCAGGATGTCGTCGCCCACGCCCTGGTCCTTGCCCCAGGCGTTCATCACGAAGACGTCGTTGACCGAGACGCAGGCGAGGGCGTCCACGCCCTTGGCCTTCAGCTCGGCGGCCTTCTGGGTGAAGCCCGGCAGGTGCTTGGCCGAGCAGGTCGGGGTGAAGGCGCCGGGCACCGCGAAGAGACCGACGGTCTTGCCCTTGAAGATCTCGTCGGTGGTGATGGGCTTGGGGCCGTCAGGGCCCATGGTGGTGAACGTGGCCTGGGGCAGCTTGTCGCCGACTTTGATGGACATGCGGAGGCGTCCTTTTGGTGCAGGGGTGGGCCGGACCTGGCCGGCGGCAAATCCTTAGCCGCGCGCCTTTGTCGCGCCAAGCGTCAGCGGGTTGCAAGCCGTGGAACGACGGCGGATCATGTGATTCATGAATAAGGACAGGCCGTCTGCGGAAACCCAATCCGGCGGTCCGGAGCCCAGCGCCGGAGCCGAGACCCCGGCGGGCCTTGAGCCCGAAGGCGGCGCGCGGCCCAGCCCGCCCCCCGCCGCCGGCCATTACCTGCAGGGGCGGCTCTTGATCGCCACGCCCGCCATCGGCGACTCCCGCTTCGATCGGACCGTGCTGATGGTCTGCGCGCACGACGAGGACCAGGCCATGGCTCTGGTGATCAACCGGCCGATGCCGGGACTGACGGTTCCGTCGCTGCTGCGCCGGCTGGACCTCGGCGACGACGACGTTCCGGACGCGCCGGTGCTCTACGGCGGTCCGGTCGAGCGCGAGCGGGGCTATGTTCTGCATACGGACGATTACCGCGCCTCGCATTCGACCCTGGGCGTCGCTCCCGGACTGGCGATGACCGACACCCGCGAGGTGCTGGATGCCCTGGGCGACGTGCAGCGCCGCCCGCGTCGCTACCTCCTGGCGCTGGGCTACGCCGGCTGGGGGCCGGGCCAGCTGGAGTCGGAGATCCGCCAGGGCGCCTGGCTGACCTGCGAGGCGGATGAGGCGCTGGTGTTCGGCGTCGCCCACGACGAGCTTTGGGCCGCGGCAATGGACAGGATCGGCGTGCGGCCCGAGCGGCTGTCGAGCCAGATTGGGCGGGCCTAAGACCCCGGCCCCTCGCCCCAGCCGGAGTGCGGCTGGCCATTGCCCTTGAAGAAGGCGGAGATGTGTCGGATCAGGCCGTCCTGGACCTTGAACAGCTCCATCACCACCGAGCCGTTGTTGGTCGGATATTCCGGCGGGGTGGTGAAATTGCCAACGGCCAGCACCACGCCGCGCTCGGTGTCGGCGATGTAGAAGCGGCGGTTCTCCACGTTCCACTTCATGCGCGGGAGCTGGAACTCGCCCCCGCAGCTGCCCGCCGTCCCCGGCGCATTGACCGTGAAGGTCCCGAGCTCCACCCGCTGGCATTCCGGGTGCCAGGGGACGTCGTGATAGTCGACCTTGTGCGAGACCGCGTCGAAATAGGCGCCCGCGATGCTGAACAGTTCGGCGCGAGACGAGCGCTCGTCCTGGGGCAACACGGTGTCGTAGATGCGGTCGGGCAGGGTCAGGCTGGCGGGATCGGCGCCGAAGCCGCCCTGGGGCTTCTCATAGGCGATCTCCTCGACCTCGGTGATCTTGCGGCCCTGCACCTTCAGGCGAGCGACATAGAACCACCAGCGCGCCGGTGCGTCGGCGGCGGCCGGAACCCGGCCGGTCGCGGTGGTCAGGATGCCGTAGAATACCGCGGCGCCGGTGACCGGATCGACCAGGGCCTGGCGGTAGGGCAGGCGGCGACCCTTGCCCCAGGGTGCGCTCTTGCCGAGCGGCGTCACGACGCCATTGCTGGTGGCGCGGACGCCCGTGGCCAGGGGCAGGCGCGAGAGGTCGTCGTCGGTCAGCGCCTCGGTATAGGTCGTCAGGGTCCTCAGCAGGCAGCGCCGGTCGCAGGATACATGGCCTTGGGCGCTGGCCAGGCCCGGCGCCAGGGCCGCGAGAGCCAGGGCCCCTGCCGTCAGACCCGCCCATTTCCGCATGGCCGCCTCCCATCGCCCTATCGTTAGAGCTAAGTCTTAGGCGAGGGCCGCAAAGGACGCGAGCATGGAGAAGACCGCAGTCGTCACCGGCGCGGGCAGCGGCATCGGGCGAGGCTGCGCCCTGGCGCTGCTGGGCGCCGGCTGGCGGGTCGCCTTGGCGGGGCGCCGCGCCGAAGCGCTGGAGGAGACCCTGGCTCTGGCCGGCGAGGCGGCCTCGCGCGCCCTGGCGGTCCCCACAGACGTCACCGACGAGGCCCAGGTGAAGGCGCTGTTCGAGGCTGTGCGCCAGCAGTTCGGGCGGCTGGACCTGCTGTTCAACAACGCCGGCATGGGCGGCCCGCCCGTCGCTTTCGACCAGATCAGCTTCGAGCAGTGGCGCAAGGTGGCGGCGGTGAACCTCGACGGGGCGTTCCTCTGCGCCCGGGAGGCCTTCGCCCTGATGCGCAGCCAGGACCCGATGGGCGGCCGGATCATCAACAACGGCTCGATCTCGGCCCATGCGCCCCGGCCCAATTCGGCGCCCTATACGGCCACCAAGCACGCCGTCACCGGCCTGACCAAAGCCCTGGCGCTGGATGGGCGGCCGTTCGACATCGCCTGCGGCCAGATCGATATCGGCAACGCCGCCAGCGACATGGCGTCGGTGATGCTGAAGGGCGTGTCCCAACCCAATGGAACCGTTGCGCCCGAACCGGTGATGGACCTGAAGCACGTCGCCGACGCGGTGCTCTACATGGCCAGCCTGCCGCTGGACGCCAATGTGCTGTTCATGACCGTGATGGCGACGAAGATGCCCTTCGTGGGACGGGGCTAGCCGGCGACCTTCGGCGGGTAGACGTGCCGCCCACCCCAGGGGTCCTCGACCTCGCCGCCTTCCAGATAACCCGGCCCGACCGGGACCTTGCCGTGGCCGCCGGGGATGTCGAGCACATAGGTGGGCTGGCAGAGGCCCGAGAGCCGGCCGCGGAGGGCGCGCATCAGCGCCTGCCCCTCGGCGAGGCTGGTGCGGAAGTGCGAGGTTCCGGGCGCGAAGTCGGGATGGTGCAGGTAGTAGGGCTTGATCCGGTGCTCGACCATCGTCCGCATCAGGGCGCCCAGGGTCTCGGGCTCGTCGTTGACCCCGGCCAGCAGCACGGTCTGGCCGAGCATGGGGATGCCGGCGTCGATCAGGCGCGCGCAGGCGGTGCGGGCGGCAGGGGTCAGCTCGCGCGGATGGTCGGCGTGCAGGGCGACATAGACGGCCTTGCCCGAGCGCCGCAGCGCCGCGGCCAGGGCCCCGGTGATCCGCGCCGGTTCGGCGACCGGGACTCGGGTGTGCAGGCGGATGACCTTCACATGATCGATGGCGGACAGCCGGTCCATCAGGGCGCCCAGCCGGCGGGGCGAGAGGATCAGGGGATCGCCGCCGGTGAGGATCACCTCCCAGATCTCCGGCCGGGCGGCGATATAGGCTAGGGCGGCATCCAGCGCCCTGGGCGACAGCGACCTGGCGGCGGTGGGCCCCACCGTCTCGCGCCGGAAGCAGAAGCGGCAATAGACGGCGCAGGCATAGGTCGCCATCAGCAGCACCCGGTCGGGATAGCGATGCACGATCCCCTCGACCGGGCTCTTAGCCTCGTCGCCGATGGGGTCGGCGGATTCCCCGGGGCGGTGGTCGAGTTCGGCTTCGGTGGGGACGAACTGGCGCGCGATCGGGTCGGCGGGATCGTCCGGATCGATCAGCTCGGCCATGGCCGGGGTGATGGCGACGGCGTAGCGGGCCGCCACGCGCCCCAGCGCCGCCAGCCGCTCGGCCGGGGCGAGGCCGGCCGCCACCAGATCGCCGGGCGCGCGCAGGGTCTTGGCGAGGGTCATGGCCGCGCACATGGGCCAGACTGGCCCGGCCGGCAATGGCTCATGGGATCTCCGCCACCGGCGTCCAGATCACCTGCTCTATGCGCTGGGCCCCGCTGGCCAGCATCACCAGCCGGTCCAGGCCCAGGGCCGCGCCGGACGCTTCGGGCATCTCGGCCAAGGCCAGAAGGAAGTCCTCGTCGATCGGATAGGCCTCGCCATAGAGCCGCGCCTTCTCGGCCATCTCGGCCTGGAACCTCTTGCGCTGCTCGGCCGGATCGGTGAGTTCGCCGAATGCGTTGGCCAGCTCCACCCCGCAGGCATAGAACTCGAAGCGCTCGGCCACGCGCGGATCGGAAGCCTTGGGCCGGGCCAGCGCGGCCTCCGCCACGGGGTATTCGCAAAGGATGGTCGGCCGGCCATCCCCCAAGCGGGGCTCGATCTTCTCCACCAGCACCCGGCTGAACACGTCGGACCAGGTGTCGTCGGCAGCGACGCGGATTCCCGCCGCCACGGCCGAAGCGACCAGGGCGTCTCGCTCGCCGGCGCTGGCCAGGAGATCGATACCGGCGAAGCGCTGGAAGGCCTCCGCGACGGTTACGCGCTCGGGCTCGGCGAAAGGATTGCAGCGGTGGCCGCGGAAGCTGAAGGTCCCGGTCCCGGCCGTCTCGGCCGCGAGCCGCAGCAGGGCGGTGCAGTCGGCCATCAGCGTCTCGTAGGGCTCCTCGGCGCGGTACCATTCCAGCAGGGTGAACTCCGGGTGGTGCAGCGGCCCCCGCTCGCGGTTTCGCCAGACCCGGGCGAGATCGAAGATCCGCCGCTCGCCGGCCGCCAGCAGCTTCTTGCAGGCGAACTCGGGCGAGGTGTGGAGGTACAGCTGCCGCGCCGCGCCGTCCGGCCCGACGATCTGGGTGGCGAAGGCGTGCAGATGCGCCTCGTTGCCGGGCGAAACCTGCAGGGCCGCGGCCTCGACCTCGACGAAGCCCCGCGCCTCGAACCAATGGCGGATCGCCCGCACGATTCGGGTCCGCGCCGTCAGGAACGGGCGGCGGTCGGCATGGACGTCGGGGCGCCACCAGGGAGTTGCGGAGGGGGCCTGCAATAGCGTGTCCGGACGTTAGGCCGCGAGGGGCGGGGCTGGTGATCTTGGCCGCGATCGTATAGGTGCGCCCCAACCCGGTTTAGCGGAATCGCGCGGGCGGCCCTGGCCGCCGCCATCATCGAGGACGAACCCACGTGAAAGTCCAGGCCAGCACCCTGCGTAAGGGCAATGTCGTCGACATGGAGGGCAGGCTCTATGTCGTGCTGAACGCCGAAAACATCCATCCGGGCAAGGGCACGCCGGTCACCCAGCTGGACATGCGCCGCATCTCCGACGGGGTGAAGGTGCAGGAGCGCTACCGCACCACCGAGCAGGTGGAGCGCGCCTTCGTCGACGAGCGGGACTACGATTTCCTCTACAAGGACGGCGACGGGTTCCACTTCATGAACCCCGAGAACTTCGACCAGGTCGCGGTGTCGGAAGCCATTGTCGGCGACAGCGCCGTCTATCTGCAGGACGGCATGCGCGTGGTGCTGCTGATGCATGAGGGCGTGGCGCTGTCCATCGAACTGCCCCAGCGCGTCACCGTCGAGATCGCCGACACCGAGCCCTCGGTGAAGGGCCAGACGGCTTCCGGCTCCTACAAGCCCGCGACCCTGACCAACGGCGTTCGCATCATGGTGCCGACCTATCTCACCGCCGGCACCCGGGTGGTGGTGACGACCGCCGACGGCTCCTACGTCGAGCGGGCGAAGGACTAAGTCTTCGCATCGTCCGGGAGGGTAGTTCCTCGTTCGCGCGAGATGAACGGCACGGCTGATCTGCGCCTCAATTCGAGCGGCAGCGTTACACGCCTGACATTCCCTCGGCCCCGTCATCGCTTAACTTCAGCGCACTGGGGGGAGCTTTCCCGGCGCAGGGCGGGGCGGCCCATTCGCCTTTCCGAGAGGATCATATTCCGTGACGAAAATCATTCGCATGCTGTCTGCGGCCGCCCTCGCCGGCGGCCTGACGCTGTCCCTGGCCGCTGCGGCCAACGCCCAGCAGG
>DATCFQ010000489.1:0-4530 GCA_036509495.1 Caulobacteraceae bacterium | reverse complement strand
TCCCACTGCCTATCGCAGAGCATCAGTCGATCCATCACGCCCAAGATTGCCTCCAAAAAGCAGTCTTGAATCACGCTTCGGCCTCAACAGGAATCCCTTAGAGTCCACAGCTCCTAGCGCTCGGTTAGGCGGACCCACCCTTCTCAGAGCCTCGTCACCGCCGCATCCGGCGCAAGCTTGACTATTCCGGCCGGCCACCAGACACAGGCATGATGGAGTTACGGTTCGGGGGATCGGCAATGGCGCGTCTGGCGTTCACGACCATCGGCGTTCTCCACGAGCTGCGATCGCACCCGCGGTCAAAGGGCTTCGCCGACCGCTCGCCGCAAGTGATGAAGCTGGCCGAAGCCTGCGACGGCTTCATCGCCCGGAACGCGCTGAACTCCGAGACTGGTCGCAACAGCTGGGGCGAGGTGGTGCGCCCGAGCTTCGTGCCGCCCGAGCGGGAGGCCAACATCGCCCAGACCCTCTCGCTGTGGGAGGACCTGGAGTCGGTCTACGCCTTCAGCTACCGCCCGAGCCTGCACACCGAGGCGATGGGGCTGCGCGCGGAGTGGTTCCACGCACCCGATCACCCCAACTACGCCGCCTGGTGGGTCGCCGACGACCACCAGCCCGACTTCGTCGAGGGCACGGCCCGTCTCGAGGCGCTGCACGCCAACGGCCCGACCCCCGCGGCGTTCAACTTCAAGCAGCCCTTCGACGCGCAGGGCCAGCCGACCCGGCTCGACCCCGCCCTGTTCAAGGCCAAGGCGGCGCGCAATGCAGTGAGGCAGGGGTAGGATGGGCGTCGGCCGAGGTCTGTTTTCCGCCTCGTATCCAACGACCGCTTTCCACCCTTCTCGGAAGTTCCGAACGTCCGTTTGTCGGACCGTCTCCCAGCGAGGTCCGCAACTGAAACCTGGCTTCGCCCTGATCTCCTATCTGACCGCGACCTAGGCCTGGGCCGGCGGGCTTACGCCGACGATCTCCTTGTACGCCAAGGCGGCCGGGGCCCAGGCGACGCTCCAATAGATCCCGCCCAGGGCCGCGTTGAACAGCAGGATGACGACGCGCGCTGGCGAAAAGTAGCTCTGCAGCGAGGTGTAGTCCGGGTGCATGATGCTGGCGCCCGCCTGGGCCAGGTTGCCTCCCGACATCGCCAGCGCGACCACGCCCTCGACGCACAGCTGCACCATGCCGATGCTGAGCATGAAGATGAAGGTCAGCAGGTAGCAGCCGAACAGGGGCCAGAACCGCCCCTTGGTCAGGCGCCAGGCGGAGAACAGCCGGACTTCCCGCCGCGCGAAGGTCAGCGGGCCGGCCAGGGAGAAGCGGACTCCCAGCCAGGCGTAGAGGGCCAAGAGCACGAGGTAGCTCGCCGACAGCAGGGCGATGGCGTTCTCCGGCGCGGCCTTCGCCGCCACGCCCAGCACCGTGAAGACCATGGTCAGGGGGATGAGCGCCAGGAACCCCACGGCGGCCAGGAACAGGCCCAGCTCGATCCATAAGATCCCCAGGCGCAGCTCGTCTGCGCCGAGCTTCAGTCGCGCCAGCCCCTTTTCCTCCGGCCGCAGCACCACCCGATAGACCGCCGCGCTCAGCACAGCGAGAAGCACCAGCTCCAGCGGGATGATCGCGCCGATGAAGCCGAGGCTCGGCTCGAGCTTGGCCATCACCGCCGCCGGATTGGCCCGATCGGCGACGCCGATCGACTGCATCGCCGCCATCGACCGCGCGAAGGGCATGGTCGCGACGGCCAGGACCACGCCGAAGATCAGCTGGACCACCGACCAGGCGGCGATCGCCTTCGGCTCGCGCCTGGCGATGCGAAATCCTTCAACCGCCGCATCCGAAGCCGAGAACGCCATGGCCGCTTGCCCTCCATCCCAGGCGCGACCATAGCCTGAGCCGCGCGAGGCGCCAGCGCCCAGCGGCCGTCGCGATCAGTGGACCGTCGCTTCCCCGGCCAGGCCTTCGGCGTAGGCGTGATAGGCCTCGGCCACCGGCGCGGTCAGGATGGCGATGCCGACCGAGACGATGAAGGCGTTCAGCACCGCCGCGATCAGGCTGGTCGGGCTGAAATAGGCCGCCAGCGATGACATATTGGTGTGCAGCACCGCCGACAGGCCCTCCAGGAACGACGAGCGCGGCAGGCCCGCGGCCATGCCCACGATCAGGGCGACGGCCAGGATGCTGCAGACCAGCAGCAGCAGCACCAGGATCAGCACCGCGGTCAGCAGGAAGACGCCCAGCAGCCTCCAGAAATTGTGCCGGGTCATCTTCCAGGATTCCAGCAGGCGCACGTGCCGGTCTTCCAGCGTCATCGGCATGGAGAAACAGAGGCGCACGACCACATAGACGTAGACGGCCAGCGCCCCGATCGCGACCACCAGCTCATAGATCGCCTTCAGCGGCTGGGGCATCAGCCCGCCCAGCGCCGCCAGCAATCCGCCGATGAAGGCCACCACCAGGCTGCCGCCGACCGCCAGCACCACCCAGAGCACGATCAGCACGGCGAACCTCAGCTCGTCGCCGCCGATCCGCACATAGCCGAAGCGGTCGTCGTGGGGGTGCAGGAAGGTGCGATAGGCGGCGGTGAACAGCAGGGAGAACACGAACAGCAGGGCCAGCAGGCCCAGCAGCATCACCAGGCTGGCGCCCGGCAGCATGGCCCAGGCGGTCTGGGCGTTGTCTCCGTTGGTCTGGCTGAGCGCGCGCAGAGCCGGCAACTGGTCGCCGGCGAAGGCGATCAGGGCCCCGCCCCACACCAACTCATAGGCCAGGAAGACCAGCGTCCAGATGCCGATGGTCTTCGGGTGGCGCGCGATGAAGCGAAACCCCGATAGGGCCGCGTCCGATGCTGAAAACCCCGCCATCCGCCGTTCAGTCCGCTGTCTTCAGGTTGCGATAGAAATAGGCCTGCACGCCGGCCGCCAGGGGCATAGCCGCCGCCCCCGCCCAGCCGCCGCAGATCAGGCTGTAGAGGAAGGTCTCGCCCGGCGCCAAGGGGGCTGGCCGTCCATCGAGCGAAAGACCGGCGCCAACACCGACGCTCATGATCAATACCGTCGGCAGGCCGATGATCAGGGTGGCGGCGAAGATCTGCCAGAAATGCCCGCGGGTCAGCTTCCAGGTGCGCAGCACCGCGACCTTCCTGCTGGCGCCGGTCGCCACGAGGTAGAGCGACAGGCGGATGGCGACGAAGGTCAGCGCCATCTGAAGCGCGATCGTGCCCAGGTTCAACGCCTGCGTACCGGCAGGCCCGAGGAGCCGCGGCAGATCGGCCGGCGTCGAGGCGGCCGTTATGGGAACCCCCTTCGCCATGATCACGCCCATCAGTGGGGCGGCCAGGGCGATGGCCAGCAGCAGGGCCAGGATCAGCAGGAAGATGATCAGCAGCACGTGAGCGCCCAGCATCCTGAGCTCCATCTTCCGCCACTGCAGGCCGAGGACTCCCAGCCGGAACTCCGGATCGTCCGGATGCTCGGCGGCGAAGGCCAGCCGGACCATCGCGCCATAGACCGAGTACATGGTGAACAGCAGGCCGACGCCGGCGGCGGCGATCAGCAGCCAGTTCTGGGCGAACAGGCCCGCGCACAGCACCGTGCAGGCCAGGGCGTTCAAGGCGAACGCGCCCCAGATCTCGCGCCAGTGGCTGCGCCATAGGGACCAGGCGTAGCCGAGGGCTGCGCCGACCGAGAGCTGGCTGTCCGACATCGCTTCGCCGGCGCGGCCGGCCCTCTCGATTCCAAGGACTCCCTATCTACCGGGCCAAGGCCCCAGGCGACAGGGGGCGCCGCGCAAGGCCTCAGTGGCTATGACCATCGTCATGGCCGGGGCCGTGATCGTCGGCGTGGCCATGGTCGTGGTCTTCCGCCTGCACGGCGTCATCTTGGCCCGTCGCCTCTTGGCCCGGCGCCTCGTGGACGCCCTCGTGGCCATCGTCGTGAGCGAACGCGAGCGGAGGCGGCGCCTCCGGCGCCGGGACGGGCTCGAAACCCTCGACGGCGGGCGGAGGCGGAGGCGGCGGCGCGGTCAGGACCCGATAGGATTCGGCGAAAGGCGCTGCGACCACGACCCGCAGGCAGGTGTCGGCCAGCCCCTGCACAATCACGAACGCCACCAGCGCCGGGCTCAGGACCTGAGGCGTCAGCATCTGGGCGAAGCGCGACATCATGAATCCAGGCTCGGTCGGGTGTTGCATCGCCTCCCTCATCAGCGACTGCATGGACCCGATCAGCAGGGCGTTGCGGATCAGCCCGATGGCCAGGCCGATGGCCAGGGCGAAGATCACCGCCAGCACGATCACCCCCAGCAGCGGCCAGAACCGGCCGCGGGTCACGCCCCAGGAATCGAAGATCTGCAAGCGCTTGCGCGCGAAGGTCATCGGCGCGGCCAGCAGGAGGCGGATGCGGATGAAGATGGTCAGGCCGATAGCGACGAGGACGGCCGCCGTATCGGCGAGCCCCAGCCAGGGCTGCGCCAGTCGGCTGGCGGCCCAGAATGCGACCCCGCAGGCGAGGCCGATCGCCAGGAAGTAGAGCACGG
>DATCFQ010000488.1:0-2796 GCA_036509495.1 Caulobacteraceae bacterium | reverse complement strand
CTTGTAGCGATGGAGCAGGCCGTCATAGAGCGTCCGGTTGGTGTCCACCTCGCGCTGGAGGATGGTGTACTGGATGCTCCGCTTGCTGAGGTCGAGGACGTCGTTCTTCAGCCCGCCGACCTGGCCGGTGAGCGCGCGCTCGTTGTCGAGGGCGGTCTCGTACTGGACCTGGATGGCCTTGCGGATGTCGGCGGCCTGGAGGGCCAGCTGGCGGTCGGTCTCGTTGATCTGGGCCTTGAGTTGCAGCATGTCCGGGTAGTCCGGTTTGTAGACGCTGAGGCTCTGCTGGTACTGGGCGAGCAGCTTGGCGCGATCCTGGCTGATCTGCTGGACCGTCTGGTTCTCGAGGATCTCGGAGAGACCCATGCCGGGGGTGCGCTGGGCCTCGCGCCAGCGGGCTTCGCTCAGGACGCGCGCCGCCTTGGCGGTCGACAGCGCGTTGCTCAGAGCCTCGAGGTTGGCCGCCGCGAGGGATTGCTGCGCGCCCGGATTGCCGTTCTGGCCAGCCTCCGAGAGCTGGATGATCTGCTGGCTGGCGGCGTAGGCGACCAGATCGCGCTCGGTGTCTTCGAGCTTGGCCTTCACTTCGGCGAGCCGCTTTTCGAGGAAGTCGCGGGCGTAGGACGAGGACTCGTATCGGCGGTCGAGGGCGGCGGCGATGAAGTTCTCGGCGAAGGCGTTGGCGATCCGCGCCGAAAGGGCGGGATCCGGACTGTGGAAGCTCACCGACACCAGGCGCGAACCGCGGTCGGGGGACACCGCCAGGCGCTTGAGCAATATGCCCAGCACCTGGTCGCGACGCACCGTTCGCGCCGCTTCCGGGTCGGGCTGTGCCCCGGCGCGGGGGCGAAAGCCCATCTGCTTGATGAAGGCGTCGTCGCGGGTCAGGCCGAGGCTCTCGGCGACCCGGATCGCCAGGGATCGGCTGCGCAGCAGCCCGTACTGGGTCTGGAAGAACTCTTCGCCGGTGACCATGTTGTCGATCGGCGTGCCGTCGGCCTTGTCGACGACCTTGGTCTCCTCCCGGTCGATCTGGAGAGTCGAGGTCGCGGTATAGGCCGGGCGGGTCAGAAGCGTGATCGCCACGCCGGCCGCGAGCACCGCCGCCAGGCAGAAGACGATCACCCATCGCCGCTTGAGAATGGTGCGCCAATAGGCGAGGACATCGATGCGCTGGCCATCGCCTTCGTGGGCGCTCCCGAAGGCCAGGGACGCCGGCACGAGATATTCCGCAGCGCTGCGCGAGGGGGCGACACGGCTGGAAGGCGGCAGCCGCGCGGGGATGTGATCGCCTTCGGCGGAAGAAACGGTCACGATGGCGGCCCTTAGAGGTACTGGAAGATGATGAGGCCCGGCAGCGCCTCGACGATGGAGTGCCAGAACTCCTTGCCCTTGGAGCTGCCCACGACGATGACGTCGTTGCCGAAGATCTCGGGATCGCGGGCGGTTCCGTGCTGGATGGCGTCGAGGTCGAAGGTCGCCGCCCGCTCGCGGCCGTCCACCGTGCGGACGATGCTCACCCGGTGCAGGTTGGCGTCCTTGCTCGCCCCCTTGGCCAGCGCCACCGCCTCCAGGAGGCTGGTGCGGCCCTTCAGCTCGAAGACTCCGGACTCGGCGACCGCCCCCTCGACGCTGACCTTCTGGCTGACCGCCTCGTCCACCACCACCGAGACCTGGGGGTTCTGCAGGTACTTGCTCGCGAGGCGGCGGGCGATCTCGCTCGAAAGCTCGCCGGTCGTCTTGCCCTGGGCGGTCACCGCGCCGACCAGCGGCAGGAGGATCTGGCCGCTGGCGTCGACCTGCATCTTGGAGATTGTGAGATCCTTCACCTCGAAGACGGTGATGTCCAAGGTGTCGAGGGGCCCGATGCGGTAGTCCTGGGTCGCGCCCGCCGAAACGGCGCGGGTGGCGTCGGGTGGGCCGAGGGTCTGCGCGAACGCGTTGGCCGCGAAGAGCATGGCCAATGACGCGATCAGGGGCGCTACCGCGCCCCGGGCTGCACGCGATACAGACACGAAATGGACCCCCAAGCCCGACCGTCCCCGACGGCGGGTCGGTTTTATGGCACAGGATGGTCGGTGGGTCCAATCGACACGGCGAGCGGTGCAGGGCGATCGTGCGAACAGGCGCCGCCGGAGCGCGGGGTTCCAGCCCGCCCTTTTATTCCTGGTCGAACCGCCTCTGTAGCAAGGAAAGGTCCGTCATCCCGGACGGCCGCTGCGGCGGCCGAGCCGGGACCCGGGATTTTTACTTTGCAACCCGGTACTTAAAACGCCTGGGTCCCGGCTCTCCGCCTGAAGGCTTCGGCCGGGATGAGGCAACAACGGGGGCCAAGCGCGATGCGCCAATCCGCCGCGCCCCGCGAATGCTGGCGCGTGGTTATTTTTGCAACCTCGGAGGCCCGCGCTCCGAGCCTCCGCGACCGCCGCTGACGCGGCCAAGCGCCCGTTGGCCAGCCCAGACCCACTTCACCCGATCGCCCTGGCTGCTAGTCGCTTTGTTCTTGCGACCCCCGCCAATTGGATGGAAAGTAACTTCGCGCGCCTGTAGTTCCAGTTTGTGACAATTCGGTGGGGGATCAGCATTGTGGCGACATATTCCGGCACTTATTACGGGTTCAACTGGGCGATGGGGGGCAGCGCCACCCTGACCGCGTCCGCCTACGTCGACGGCCACGGTCTCACCATCGGCAACAGCGGCACGGTCTTCAACCAGGGCACGATCGCCGCGACGCACGGCTACGACAACGCCTCGGGAACCGGCGGCGTTGGCTACAGCGGGGCCACCCTGGGCCAG
>DATCFQ010000487.1:0-4302 GCA_036509495.1 Caulobacteraceae bacterium | reverse complement strand
CCGGTGCAGACCGGGATCCGCATCGAACGGGCGCCGTGGACGCTGCAGACCCAGTTCGCCCAGATCTCCCGGGCCCGGTGCGCCGTATTCCCAGCCATCGCGCGATCTTTGCCGGCTGGGTTGCGCAGGCGTGTGAACAAGGCCCTGTTTCACGGTCTGCCGGTTGTCGGACCGCTGGCCGATGGCATGACGTCCGCCGCCGACGTCGTGCTGGATGACTGGACCGGAGGCTTGGCCCGTCTGGCCGGCGGCGACTTGGAGGTGGCTGCGGCGACCGCACAAAGGCGTTTTGCCTCAGCCACCGACGCGGCCTTGGCCTGGGACGCCATCCTAACGGAGGACCAGCGCACGCGCCAGCGCCGGAAATCCCCCGTCAGGCTCCTGGTGCTCGCCGACCTGATCCAGGACGTCGACCTTTGTGCGCCCATCATCGAAGCAGCGGCCGCCCAGGATGGTGTCGAGCCGCGCCTCGTGCTCACCGACTGGCTGATCAAGAACTCCCCGCGCGCCCTGGCCGAAGCCCAGAGGCTCGGCATGACGCCGGAGATCGTCGAGCGGAGCGCCATGTTCGAGGGGCGAGCGCCGCGACTGTGGGATGTGGACGCGGTGCTGACGCCAGCGGCGACGAACCTCAATCCGCACAAGTTCGCGAACGCCTTGATCGAGAGCGCCCGGGCGGCGGGGCTGCCGACGTTCAGTCTGCAGCACGGGCTTGAGAACGTCGGCATATCCTACGTGGATGAGCGTCATTCGGCCGACGTGCGCATCACCAGCGACTACGTCTTCGTCTGGTTCGCTCCTGATTTTGCACCGGCCAGCTCCAGTCGCGCCCGCGCACGTTTCCTTTATGTCGGCACCGTCAAGGGGCCATCGGCCGTCGCCGCCGCGCCGATGGCAAGCTTTGGCCGACCGGTCGTCGCCGTGTTCGAGAATCTGCATTGGCATCGTTACGACGAGGATTTCCGCCGTCGCTTCGTGATCGATCTGCAGGCCTGCGCGGCTGCGTTCCCCGAACGGCTGTTCCTGCTGAAGCCGCACCACGCCGGCCGCTGGGCCGTGAAGGCGACCTGGCGCGGCGCTCCGAAAAATCTCCAGCTCGTCGACCCGCAGGCCGCGGCGTGGGAGGCGTTCACGGCGCCGGCGATCATCCACGGCTCCGAGAAAGTGATCACCACGCCGTCAACCGTCGCACTGGATGCGGTCCTCGAAGGCCAGCGGGTGGCGGTCGCCGGATACGGTTTGGACTTGCCGAGTTACGAGCCTTTGCCGATCCTAAGGTCGGGAGCTGATTGGATCCATTTCGTGGCTCAGGAGGCGGACAACCATGATGACAGGGACCTGCAGCGGGCGTTCATGCGCCGAAACGTGCTGCGGGCATCGGCGGCAGCCGAGGTGATCGAAACGATTTCACGTCTTGTCCGAGCTGGCAGGCTCGGTCAGGACATGGCCGCGTCAGGATAGAGGAGAGGAGCCAATGGATTACCTCGACATCTTCGTGGGCACCGACCGATCTCAGCTCCTCGCGGTCGCGGTGCTCGAGTTCTCGATCAAGCGCCACACCTCGCACCCGATCCGAGTGGTCCCGCTGATAGACCTTGATCTGCCTGAGCCGAAGGACATCCGGCAGAGTTCACGGACGAACTTCTCCTTCGCCCGGTTCGCCATTCCGGAGATCAGGAAATACTCCGGCATGGGGCTTTATCTGGACGCGGACATGCTTGTCTTTCGCGACATCTCGGAAATCTGGAAGATCGACCGGGGCGAAGCGAAGATCCTGATCCAGGGCGCGCTCGACCCCGCCGCCCAGGCGGCGAAAGTCGGCGCGCCGACGCAGCGCAAGAAGCAGTGTTCGGTGATGTTGATGGATTGTTCGCGCCTCGATTGGCGCGCCTCGAGTATCATCGCGGGGCTGGACGGTCGTTACACCTACGAAGAATTGATGTCACAGATGTGTATTCTGGACGAGCAGGACGTCTCGTACGATCTACCGTTCCGGTGGAACAGTCTTGAGCACTTCGACGAGACCACTTGCCTGATTCACTACACCGATATGCACACCCAACCCTGGGTCGACGTCAACAACCGCTTCGGATATCTCTGGATGTGGGAGGTGCATCGAATGCTGTTGGCCGGCGTGCTCAGCTGGCGGGCGATTGAACGAGAAATCGAGCTCGGCTACTTCCGTCCGTCCCTCGCACACGAGATTCGGGAAATTCCGGAACTGAAGGTGTGGAACGAGCAGGCAGCCAAGCGCTATGCCGAGATCGACAAGCAGGCCGGCTTCATCAAGCACAAGGAGGTGTATGAGCGTAAGACAGCCCGCGCCAAAGCGGTCAAGGCGTATGAGGCCTCCCTGCAGGTCAAGGCGGCCGAGCCGCATGCCGCGCCGAGCCCTGTTGCGTCTGCCGCCCATGCGCCGGCGGCGCTTCTTGGATCCGCAGCGGTCGCGGCGGCGTAGCCCGCCTCGCTGGCGCGCGTGTCTCTCAATACCCCTCAGGTCATGAGCAAGTCACTGAAGACGCCAGGCACCCCGCGCAGCGATCTCGCCTTCTCGGATGAGGCGGAAGACGCCCCCGTGCGCCTGCTGATCGTCGCAGACCGATACGGAGCCACTCAGGAGATCAGCTTCGTCGCACCGCTGACGCCTTGGCGGCGGATCGCCGCGGCGGCGATCCGGGTCATCGATGAACCCGGCCTGGAGGCGATCCGCAAGCGGGGGGGGGAGGCGGAGGTTCTGGCCGCCCTTCGCGCGCAACTCGCCGACTTCCGGCCCGTCGCGGTGGTCATAAGCCGGTACAACGGGCGAGACTACGAAAGCGTATTCACCGCGGCCCAGAACGCCGGCGTCCCGGTGGTGTTCCATTTGGACGATGACCTCTTTGAGGTGCCGATCGCCCTTGGCATCGACATTTTCCGCCGTTACCGGCATCCGCATCGCGTCCACGCCATGTATCGGATCGCGGAGATGGCGGATGTCGTCTACGTTTCCACCCCCGCGCTCGGACACCGTGTGCGCGCGCGACTCAACCCCAAGCGGTTGGTTGTGTCCGACGTCTATGTCGGCGCCGACGCGGCCCTCGCCGGCCTTGAGCGCGGCCGGGGCAAGGCCGATGGCGAAATCCAGATCGGCTATATGGCCTCCATCGGACATTCGTTCGACTTAGAACTGATCGCGCCGGCATTGCGCATGGTGCTGAACACACGCCCCGATGTGATGCTGCATTTCTTCGGCACGATCTGCCAATCGGACGTCGTGAAGGAGTTTGGGGATCGCGTCGAGCGCACCGAGCGCGTGCGCGGATCGTACGCGGACTTTCGTTCGATCCTGGGCGGGCTGGGCTGGGATATCGGTCTGGCCCCGCTTAGGGACCATGACTTCAACCGGTGCAAGGCGCCAACCAAATGGCTGGAGTACGCAGAGGCCGGCATGGCGGTCCTGGCGTCCGACATGTCGGTCTATGCCCAGCTGGCGGCGCAAGGCGCCCTGCTGGCGTGTGGCGACGACGAGTGGGCGCAGGCGATCATCAGACTCGCGGACGATGCGTCGCTGCGTGGCCGGTTGGTGGGGACGTCCCGACAGGTGATCGCCCGCGAATACAGCTGGCGCCGCGTCGAGGATCAGGTGATCGATCTGCTGGCGTCGCTGCATCCGCCCGCTCGCACGCCCAAGATGGAATTCACGTCATGACCCCCGCCATGGCCGACTGCAGAGTCCTTGTGACAGGAGGCGCCGGCTTCATCGGAAGCCGGCTGGTCCGCCGGCTTGCGGCCGACGGGGCGCGGTGCTGGGTCTTCGACAACCTGCACCCGCAAGTGCACGGACCCGGCGCGAGGGCCCCCGACCTCGGGGATCGGACCCGCCTGATCATCGGAGATGTGGGCGATCCGACCTGCTTCACCGCCGCCGTACTCGAGGCCGAGCCGCACATCGTTTATCACCTCGCCGCGGAGACTGGCACGGGCCAGTCGATGACCGAGCCCACGCGGTACTCACGCGCGAACGTGATGGGAACGGCTCATCTGGTGGACGCCATGCGCCAGCTCGCTAGGCCGCCGGAGGCGCTCATCCTGGCGGGCTCCAGGGCGATCTACGGAGAAGGCGAGTACCTGACCGCTGACGGCCGCAAGGTCACGCCCGGGACCCGCTCCGCCGAGGCAATGGCGGCGGGCCGGTTCACACCCGAGGTGGAGGGCGAAGGCGCATTGGTTCCCGCGGCGACCCTCGAGCAGGCGCGCGCTGCGCCGTCGTCGGTCTATGCCTCGACCAAGCTGATGCAGGAGCACCTGGTGCTTCAGGCCGGC
>DATCFQ010000486.1:0-2850 GCA_036509495.1 Caulobacteraceae bacterium | reverse complement strand
GCGCCGGGAGAGGCCGCGGCCGTCCAGGTGCTGGGCCCCGACCTCTTCGCCGGCCAGACCCCGCAGGTGGTGGTCCCCGCCGGCTGGTGGCAGAGCGCCGAACCGCTCGGCGCCTGGACCCTGGTCGGCCGCACCGTGGCGCCGGGGTTCGACTTCGCCTCGTTCGAAATGGCGCCGGAAGGCTTCGAGCCGGGTTGAAGCCTGCGCCACGTGCGATCACGACGTCCGCGAAGGACGACGAATGGACATCCTCGCATCTAAGCTTTGCCAACTGATGGGGTTTGCATGTCGGAGATCGATCAAGCGACTGCCGCAGCCTTGGGTTGGCCGAAGACCAAATATGCCTGGGTCGAGCGGGAGCGCCGCTGGCTCTGCCATGATGTGCCAGTCGAGAGAATCATTCGGCGCGAAGCGTTGAACGATCTGTATGTGGCCGGAACTCAGCTTAGGCTTCGTGAAGCCCTGCCGATGGAAGGCGGTCCGCCGATGCGGCGGCTAGGACGCAAGGCCGACGTTACTCCGTCCGTCCGATTGCTTACCTCGATCTATCTGTCGCCTGATGAGTTCCACCTCCTATCGTCCCTACCTGGAAACAGACTTCGGAAAACACGGCATTACCTCGGCAAGGTCGCAGGAGCCGACGTTTCAGTGGATGTATTCGAAGGGCCTCTCAGCGGCCTTATCATGGCGGAAGCTGAGTTCGATGACGCCGAAGCGATGAGAAAATATCCCATGCCCGACTTTGCGTTTCGTGAGGTCACCGACGACATCCACTATACCGGCGGGGTGCTGGTGACCCAGGGACTGCCAGATGATCCCGCAGCGTTAAGGTGAAGCTCATGCTGGGGCTACCAGGATCGGACTGCGACCCCCACCGCCTCGGACGAGCGGTGTTTTCGCGGGCTAGATCGACTCGAGTTTAGCCTTCGCCAATGCAACCTCACATACGACCAGCGCGCCTACGCGATAGGAAGGCTCTTGGCCTCCTGAAGCTGCAGGCGTCCTTGGCCTGGGGCGATCACACCGAAGAGCTGCGGTCCCTGCCCGAGGCGGGGACAGTCCCAATCGAACACCTGCCGTTCGCGTTCGTCGCCGAAAGCGATGACCGAATGCTCGGCTTTGCGACGGTCCTGCGCGGACCGCCGGGTCAGGCCGAATTGGAAGATCTTTTCATCGTGCCGGAACGCTGGCGTCGCGGGATTGGACGGCTGCTGCTGGCGGAGGCCGAGAGAAGGGCCCAGGCGCTCGGCGCCCGTTCGCTTCACGTCGTGGCCGGCGGACGCGCTCGCACCTTCTACCAGGCTTGTGGCTTTGAGGTCGTCGGAACAGCGGCGACGCTGTTCGAGCCGGCCGCGGCGATGGAAAAGTTGCTCGGCGGCGGCTGACGACCGACGCCGCCAGCGTCCGCGGGTGGTTGTTCCCACCAGCTGGTGGCCGAGCCGCGAACCGCTCGGTGACTGGACCCTGGTCAGCTGCACCGTGGCGCCGGGCTCCCAGTTCGCATCCTTCAAGATGGCCGCCTAGGGGCTCGCGGCGGGTTGAGGCCGCAAAGCGGACGTTCGCTAACCGGCAGTGGGTTCTGAGAGCAGCGAATGACGCCAAGCCGCGAGATCAGGCGGCTGCTCATCGAAGGATGTCACGGCGGGATCCAGGTCCACCCAAGACTGCTTTCGGCTCACCCAAAGATGGCTGACCGGGCGAATCTGGGAGGTATCGTCCAAAGTTCCAACCTTGAGCGTCGCCATTTCGGGCGATCGACTGGACACATGGAACAGTCGCGAACCACACGCGGGGCAGAAGAAGCACGTTGTCGTGGCGCCGCTATCGGCGCGTCTCTCGAAGGATGCGACGCCGCCGACCGGGCGGAGCTTGGATCGCGGAACGGGTATGGAGATCGAGAAGGCGCTGGCGCTCTGCTTCTGGCAGTCCCGACAGTGGCAAGCGTAGGCGCGGGCAAGCGGCGCCTCGACCTCGTATCGAACGCTGCCGCACTGGCAGCCTCCAGAGATGGTTGCACGCACGACGCCCTCCGTTCCTAGAAATCCACTCCGCTCGTCCCGCCGCTAAGCGTCCCGCGCCGCCTCGGCGAGCTTGGCGCGGAGCCAGGTCAGGGCCGGGTGCGAGTTCTGGTCGGCGCGCCAGACCGACTCGACGGCCGTGCCGGGGCCGATGCCGGTGACGTCCATCAGCTTCAGGCCCAGGGCCTCGCAGCGGGACAGGGCGAGGCGTCGCGGCGCCAGGCCGGCGAGGTCGCTGGCGCCCACCGTGGCCAGCACCGCGTGGGCGTTGTCGACCGCCACCCGCACCCGCGCCCGGGCCCCGCGGCCCAGAGGGGCGCGATCGCCGGCGAGCTCATCCCACAGCACCCGGCGCTCGATGAGGCGGTTGGAGCGCTCGCCGTCGGCGCCCTCGTCGCCCGGCGTCAGCACCACCAGCGGCAGCTTTTCCAGCGCCTTGGCCGACATCCCGTGCCTGACCGCGGGGTGGTCGGCCCGCACCACCCAGACCATCCGCTCCTCGAACAGGGTCTCGCGCACGAACACTTCGGCCACCCGGCCGAAAACCCCGATGGCGAGGTCGAGCCGGCCGGCTTCCAGCGCCTCGGCCATGCCGGCGTCCAGGCTGCGGGCGTGGATCTGCACCCTCGGCGCTTCGGCCCTGACCCGGGCGACCAGGTGCGGCAGCAGCACCTCGCCGGTATAGGAAGAGGCGGCGATGTTGAAGGTCCGGTCCGCCTCGGAGGGATCGAATTCGGTGGGAGCCAGGGCGTGCTGCAGCAGCAGCAGGCCGCGGCGCATCTCCGGCCAGATCTCCGTCGCCCGCGGCGTCGGCTTCATTCCGTCGGGGCCG
>DATCFQ010000485.1:0-3256 GCA_036509495.1 Caulobacteraceae bacterium | reverse complement strand
GCCGTCGCACGCCGCATGCTCGGCATCATCCTGGCCATGTTGCGCAACGGCCAGGAATGGAATCCCGCCCTCGCCTGAACAACACAGTTGCTCATCCGTCGCCTTCGGCGACACCTTCTCCCGCAAGGGGAGAAGGGACGTGTCGCTCAACCCCCCGCCTGTGTCCTCGGAGTCATGGAGCTGTCGCCGAATCTGGCCTAGGCTTGCTTTGCGTCGGCCGATCAGCTGATACAGGCCGGCGTAGACGGAAGGAGGCTCGTCTTCAGTCGGTTCGTGTTCGTCCCAAATGATCTTCACGGCCTTGGCCGGAGGGGCGCTCATGCAGGTGCTTGAGCAGCCGCCGCCGGGTCGCCCGGCGCTTGTCCTCAACGCCGATTACCGGCCGCTGTCCTACTATCCCCTGTCGCTGTGGCCGTGGCAGGAGGTGGTCAAGGCGGTGTTCCTCGACCGCGTCGACGTGATCTCGACCTACGACACGGTGATCCGCTCGCCGTCCTTTGAGATGGCCCTGCCGAGCGTGGTCTCGCTCAAGCACTTCGTCACCCAGGACCGGCCGCCGGCGTTCACCCGCTTCAACCTGTTCCTGCGCGACGCCTTCAGCTGCCAGTACTGCAGCTCGAGCGAGGACCTGACCTTCGACCATATCGTGCCGCGCTCCCGGGGCGGGCGTACGACCTGGGAGAACATCGTCACCGCCTGCGCGCGCTGTAACCTGGCCAAGGGCGGCCGCACCCCGCGCGAAGCCGACATGTTCCCGCGCCACCGGCCCGAGCGGCCCAATATGTACGAACTGCAGGAACGCGGCCGCCGCTTCCCGCCCAACCACCTGCACCACAGCTGGCTCGACTACCTCTACTGGGACATCGAACTGGAGGCGTAAGGGTTCGGCTGGTCGCCTTGGCCTGGACGTGCTGACGGAGAACGACGGCCATGCAAGGCAAGGTGGTGGTGATGACCGGAGCGACATCCGGTATCGGGGAGGTCGCCGCGCAGCGGCTGGCCGGGCGGGGCGCGCGGATCGTCTTCATCGCCCGCGATCCGGTGCGGGCGGAGGCGACGCTGGCCAGGCTGCGCCAGGCGGGGCCGGGCGCCCAGCACCGCGCCCACCTGGCCGACCTGTCGCTGATGGCCGATACCCGGCGCGTGGCCGCCGAGATCGCCGCCGCCGAGCCGCGCATCGATGTGCTGGTGAACAACGCCGGCGCGGTGTTCAGCAAACGGGTGGTGACGTCCGAGGGTTTGGAGCTGACCTTCGCCCTCAACCACATGGCCTATTTCGTCCTGACCCAGGGGCTGCTCGCGCGACTGACCGGATCGGCGCCGGCCCGCGTCGTCAGCACCGCCTCGGCGGCCCACCAGGGCGCCCGGCTCGACTTCGACGACCTGCAGAGCACGAGGTCGTTCAGCGCCATGGGCGCCTATGGCCGCTCCAAACTGTGCAACATCCTGTTCACCCGCGAACTCGCCCGGCGGCTGGAGGGGTCGGGCGTCACCGCCAATTGCCTGCATCCGGGCGTCGTCGCCACCCGCTTCGGCGACAATGCCGGCGGCCTGCTCGGGCTGATGATGCCGCTGGTCAAGCGGCTGTCGATTTCTCCCGAGCGCGGCGCCGAGACCATCGTCCATCTGGCCGCCTCGCCCGATGTCGAGGGCGTCAGCGGCCTCTATTTCTCCAAATGCGCGCCGGCCACGCCGTCGCCGGCCGCCCGGGATGACGCCGCCGCCGCCCGGCTGTGGGACGCCAGCGAACGACTCGCCGGCGCCGCGGCCTAGCGATCGACGGCGCCGTTCAGCCTTCGGCCAGCGCCTGGAGCCGCGCCTGGAAGGCGTCCGTGATCGCCCGCACCGCCGGGTTCTTGTAGGCGAGGGGGCCGGCTTCGTCCTCGGGATGGGCGAGCATGGTGGCGTTGGCTTCGAACACCAGCACCCGGCCGTCCGCCAGGATGGAGAAGTCCAGGCCGCAATAGTCGAGCCCCAGCCGCTCGCCGATGCGGCCGATGGCGGCCCAGGCGCGCGCGCCGACCGCCGCCGCCGGATCCTCCAGGAATCCGCGCTCCTCGGCCCGGCGGGCGGGATCGCTAGCCGTGCCGGAGTCGTCGTAGTGGACCATCCACTCCCGGGACGCGGCCCAATGATAGGGGAAGGGCCGCCCGTCCACGAAGATCGCCCGCCCCTTGCGATAGAGGCCGTCCGGCGAGCGATAGTCGTGATAGGCGGTGACGTAGAGATCCTGCTCGCCGATGGCGGCGCCCGCGGCCTCCAGCTCGTCCCACTTCATCGCCCGGTGCAGCCCCTTGCCGCCGTGCGAGCCGGTGGGGCGGACCAGCAGCGGCGGCTCGAAGCCGGCCTCGTCGACCGCGCCCCGCATGCCCAGCTGCGCGATGGTCGCCTGTTCGATGCGCATCGCGGGCGGGACCACCACGTCGGGGAGGTCGCCCAGCGCTGCCGGCGTCAGGCTGCGCGAGGTGCGGGCGATCCGGGCCGGATCGTTCAGCACGGGCTTGGAACAGCGATCCAGGAAACGGCTCATCGCCCATTCGGCGGGGCCGGCCAGGTCTGGATCGCCGATGGCGTTGAACACCAGGTCATAGGGCGGCAGGGCGGCCATCTGCGCGTCGCGCGCATACTCCATGTACCAGACCAGACGCGTGTACTGGTCCGGAGGCATCAGCCGCCGATAGGGGACGTTGCCGGCCGAGCGGGTGGAGAGCACCAGCACGGTCATGCGGCTGCGGGCGGCCGGCTCCAGGAACAGGCTCTGGCGGGCATAGGCCTGGTCGAGCAGGGCCGAGGCCGCCTCGGCCTCGCCGCGCCGCTCGAGGATCTCGGCCAGGGTCTGGCTGGCCAGGGCGTCGGCGGGCTCTGAGGCCAGGGCCAGGCGGCAGTGGTGCTCGGCGCCGTCCTCGATGGCGACACTCAGATAGAGCGCGCCGAGACCGGCGTGGGCGGCGGCGAGTCTGGGGGCGACGGCCAGGGCGCGCTTGAAGTAGCGCTCGGCGTCGGCAGGGCGGTCGTGCTCGGCATAGGCGTGGGCGAGGTCGAGCTGGGCGGTGGGATCCTCGCTGCGGATCACGGCGGTGAGCTCCAGCGCCGTCAGCACCGGATCGCCGGCCTGCAGCGCCTGCACCGCTGCGGCGCGGGCGGCCTCGGCCGAAGCCAGGCCCGGCGCGGTGGCCAGGGCCAGCTCGGCGGCGGCCAGAGCCTCGGCCGCCCGCCCGGCGGCGAGCAGCTCCTGGGCCTGGGCGACCCGCTCGGC
>DATCFQ010000484.1:0-7768 GCA_036509495.1 Caulobacteraceae bacterium | reverse complement strand
CACGACACCCTGCAGCCCACCACCCTGGCGTCGGCGCCCGTCCTGACCGTGTCGTCCGAGACCGGGGAGGGGATAGAGGCGCTCCGTTCGGCGCTGATCGCGGCGGCGGGCGCGCACCGGCCGGATCACGCCAAGGGCCATTTCCGACTGGCGGTCGACCGCTGCTTCAGCCTGAGCGGGGCGGGGACCATCGTCACCGGCGCGGTGATGGCCGGCGAGGTCCAGGTCGGCGATAGCGTGACCGTCAGCCCGGGCGGGCTGAAGGCGCGGGTGCGCTCGATCCATGCCCAGAACCGCGCCGCCGAGCGGGGCGTCGTCGGCGAGCGCTGCGCCCTGAACCTGACCGGCGAGGGCGTCAGCCGGCATGCGATCGCCCGCGGCGACGTGGTCGTCGATCCGATGGTGCATGCGCCCACCGCGCGCATCGACGCCGAGTTCCGGCTGCTGGCCGGCGAGCGGCGGCCGCTGGCGCACTGGACGCCCGCGCGGCTGCATCATGCCGCTGTCGAGGTCGCCGCCCGGGTCGCCCTGTTGGCGGACGTTCCGATCGGGCCCGGCGAACAGGGGCGGGTGCAACTGGTGCTGGACCGGCCGATCGCGGGGGCGGCGCACGACCGCTTCATCCTGCGCGATACCTCAGGCGCCCGAACCATCGGTGGGGGTCGCTTCCTCGATCTGCGGGCGCCGCAGCGCCGCCGGCGCACGCCCGCGCGGCTGGCGCAGCTCGACGCCTTGGCCGAATCCGATGCGGCCGTCGCCCTCGCAACGGCCCTGGAGAGATGGCCGTTCTTCGTGGACATCGGCCTCTTCGCCCGTGATCGGGGACTGGGGGACACCGAGACCCGCCGGATGCTGGACGAGGTCGCTCAGGTGCGTGTCACGGGCGGTGAAGGCGCATTCCTCCTGGCGCCCATCATCTGGGCCCGACTGACCCAGAGCGCCCGCGCGGCCGTCGCCGCCTACCATGCGGCCCATCCGGATCTGTTGGGCCTTTCCGCCCTGCGCATGGCCCGGACGCTGGAGCCGCGCCTGCCAATCCCGGTCGCCGATGCCGTCGTGCGGGCCCTGATCGAACGAGGGGTGCTGGCCTCCGAGGCCGGAGCCGTCCGCTCGCCCGAGCATCGCTTCGGCCTGGACGCTGGCGACGAGGCCCTGTGGGTCCGCATCCGGCCGCTGCTGTCGGACAAGGAGCGTTTCCGGCCGCCGCGCGTCGTCGACCTCGCGGGATCGCTCGGCGCGCCGGAAGCGGAGGTGCGGCGGGTGCTGAAGTCGCTTGCCCGCCAGAAGACGGTCGCGGAGGTGGTGAGCGATCACTTCTTCCTATCGGCCGCGGTCAGCGAGATGGCGGCGGTGGCGGTCGACATCGCCGGCGAACAGCCGGACGGACAGATCTCGGCGGCGCAATTCCGCGACCGGCTGGACAACGGCCGTAAGGTCGCAATCCAGATCCTGGAGTATTTCGACCGGCACGGCCTCACCCTCAGGCGAGGCGACCTTCGCCGCATCGATCCGCGTCGGCTGGAGCAGTTTCGATCCGCTGCGATGGAGACCTCATAGGGGGAGGAGAATCGTTCCCGGTGGAACGTCCGGACTTCAAATCCGGGAGGGGCTGTCAGCCAGTCCTTGGTGGGTTCGACACCCACTCTCCTCCGCCAACTCGTTCTATCGCCAGATGTCGATCAGCCCTGGCGGTTCCGACCCATTGTTCCCGCGCCCGGTGTAGCGGCCGCTGATCATCTTGAAGGCGCCCTGGGTCTCGCCGCCCATCACCACGATCTTGATATCCTTGGGCGTGAAGATGCTGATCATCTCGTCCGGCGCGGCCTTCAGCCGGCTGGCGAAAGGCTCCACGCCGGCCACGGCGTGAGGCTTGATCAGGGTGGTGATCCACTGGTCGTCCCAGTAGTCGCGCGCCCGCATCCTGGCGTTCTCGGCGCACCACTCGATCAGGCTCTCCTTGCTGTAGCCGAGGTCTACGAACGAGCGGGCGACCAAGGGGTCCATGAAGATCACCGGCGAGGAGAAATGGTCGGTCGCCGTCAGACACCGGATGAACTTTTCCTTCCAGGTCTCCCGCGGGCCGAAGCCCGAATGAGTGTACCAGCCGCCAAAGAAAACGCTGACCACGCTGTCTGTCGGCTTGAAGCCCTGATCGGTGTGGAAGGGCGCCCAGGGGCTGCGTTCTTCCGCTTCGGCGAAACAGGCGGTGTAGTTCCAGTTGCTGCCGACCGAACCCATGTAGGTGTCGCCCGGGACCGAGCCGCCCTGGCCGTTCTGGCTAAGCAGGCAATAGGCCCGCCCGATGGTGGCGTTGGCGTGGTTGTAGGGACCCATGGCGCCCACGCCGTCGTTCATCCCGAGTTCCTGGCGGATCGGGCCGTTGATTACCGAGATCGAGGCCCAGGAGGTGGTGCTGCTCGATCTCGCCGATATGCCCGTCGCCGACATCGCCAGCACGACCGGCAGGTACTCGGGGCGGCAGCCGGCCATCACCGCGTTGACCGCCACCTTCTCGACGTCGAATTCCCAGGCTTCGCGGAAGGAGGTGGGGCGCATGCGGCCGACGATCTTGTCGCCGGGGTGCGATGTCCCCCTCAGCATCTTATCGACCCGTTCCTCGGTCGGCAGGATGATCGGCAGGCAGTCGGTCCAGTTCTGTTCCAGGAACAGCTGACGCAGATTGTCCTCGGTGTCCGGCTCCAGCAGCCGCGGAGTCGAACGCTCGAAGGTGGCGCCTTTCAGATCCTCGTCGGTCAGCGCCCCGGTCAGGCCCTCGAGCACGCCCTGCATGAACGGCCGCCGGGAGACCGGGTCGGCGCTCTCGATGTAGTCGCGCAGCTCCGAGGGCGTGCGGCCGACCACCGGCTGGGGCACGAAGCAGTTGCGCAAGGTGGGCATTCCGCCCGCCAGCGATGTCGCCCGGGCCAGGCGGGCGAACACGTGGGTGCTGATCGGGATCGTCGGGATCCCGTCCTGTTCAAGCGCTAGTGCGAACCCCACGACCGTGGGGCAGCAGGTGCTTCAAAGACCGACGCCGATGATGGCCGCGTCGCCGTCGGACACCACCCTGGCCCGCATCTCAGGATCGTCGACCCAGCTCTCACGCGGCTTGATGATCCGGGTGGTCACCGACGGCATGTGCTCGGCGAACCACAGCCGGAGCTGCTCCATGAAGACGTCGGCGTTATCGAACAGACAGTCGATCAGATAGAGCACCTTGCCATCCAGGCTCTCGGGACGGTTGGCCAGGCGCTTGCCGACGACCATCGGCGGATAGCCGCGCGGGTCATGGACGATGATCTTCTGGCTCATGTGCGAACTCCTTTGACTGTCGTTCCGGCCCGCTAGGCCTGGGCCGCCTCGGCGTCCTTAACCTGCTGATACAGCCGGCCATAGGGCTTCACCGTCAGCCAGGTGCAGACGAGGCCGATCGGCGTGACGACCGCCGCCAGCGCCATCATGGCGTATCTGAGCTGGCCGGGATCGCGGAAGATGAAGTCGGTCATGAAGGCGACGACGGATGGGCCGAGACCGTTCCCCACGACGCTGATGGTGATCATGTAGACCGCGTTCACCTGCGCCCGCATCTCGTTGGGCGTGATGATCTGCATGGCCGACAGCAGCGAGGGCGCGCTGACCATCATCAGGACCCCCATGACGAACTGGCAGCCCAGGGCCAGCGTCGCGGTCGGCATCAGAGTGCCCAGGACGTAGAACGGCATGGTCAGGGCGTGGACGATCAGCGCCAAGCGCAGGTGGGAATCGATCCAGCGCTTGTGCATCCGCTCGGCCACCCAGGCCCCGATGATCACCCCGATCGGTGCGGTGATCAGGCCCAGCGACCCCGCAATCGGGCCATAGACGTGTGCGCCCATGTGGTAGGTGCGCGCGAAGAAGGCCGCCCGCCATCCCCCGTAGCCGGCGAGCAGGATGCCGGCCAGCGCCGTGCCGATCATGGTCGGGACGAAGACGCGGCTCGCCGGGCCCCGGAAGATGAAATGGGCCACTTCGCGCATGGGAACCGATTCCCTGCGGGCGCCGTGGCGCTTGGGTTCGGGCACGGTCGTGACGACGATGGCCGCGACGACGAGGCCCGGCAAGCCCATCGCGACGAACACCATCTGCCAGGCATGCTTGATCTCGAACCCGAGCAGGTGGATCGGCATGTGGCGCCCAAACACTCCAAGCAGCAGTCCGCCGGCGATCAGGGACAGGGACTGGCCGGCGATGAGGCAGACGTTGTAGATGCCGAAGGCCCGGGCGAGTTTCTCGCGCGGCACCAGGTCCGGCATGATCGAAACCGTGGTGGGGCCCTTCACCGAGATGGCCCCGCCCATGATCCCGCGGCAGAGGGCGAACGGCCAGAAGCTCATGACCAAGCCGCAGAGCGCCGTCCCGATGCTCCAGACCGTCATGGCGCCGGTCAGCACGAATGTGCGCCGTCGCCGGTCGGAGATCCGGGCCAGCGGCACGCCGCAGCACAGATAGGCTGCCGAATAGGCCGCTCCCATGAGCAGTCCGATCTGACTGTCGGTCATGTGAGTGGAGGCTTTGATCGGCTGGACCAGGAGCGACATCAGCCCGTAGTCGAGCTGACCGCAAAGGGTCACCAGCGAGATCATGCAGACCGCGTACCAAGCGACGGGCGGGGGAAGCCATGTCTTCGGATCGACGGACGTATCCGCCGCCGGCGGGTGGAGGATCTCCTCGAATTCTTCCTTGAGGGGCGCAGGCTCGAACTGATCGATGCTCATTGCCGACCCTTCATGTTTCCGTCCCCGGCGGTATTGCGGCCACGACCAACCTGTTGTCTCTTTCCACCGTTGCAGACTCGAACGGCCGGACGACAGTGCTGCTTGTTCGCGCCTGAGAGTCTAGGATTGCGGTCGGCGGCAGGCGACGGCTGCAGACTGCGTCATCGTCGGGGAGGGCGTCCAATGAAAATCTTCGGGCTGGCGGCAGTGGTCGTGTGCCTGGTCAGCGGGCTCTGGTTTTCCAGCCCCGCATCGGCCGAGACCGCACAAGAGCAGGCTAACAAGCATGCGGTCGTAGAATTCTACAACAAAGCCTTGAACGACAAGGACTTTGCCGCAGCTTCGAAATATCTCGGGAATCGCTACACCCAGCACAATCCGACGGCGACGGATGGCCCTGAAGGCCTGAAGGGCTTCATCCAGTTCCTGCGCGACAAGTTCCCGCAAAGCCATAGCGAGATCGTCCAGGCCTTCGCCGACGGCGACTACGTGATCCTGCACGTGCACTCGATCCGGACGCCGGGCACGGCCGGACGGGCCATCGTCGACATCTTCAAGCTCGAGCACGGCAAGGTGGTGGAGCATTGGGACGCAGTGCAGGACATCCCGGCCTCCAGCGCCAACGCCAACGGCATGTTCTGATGCGAGCCCTGGCCCTGACCCTCGCCGTGGCCCTGGCCGCCGGGGCCGCATCGGCGGCGCCGACGCTCAACTCCCGCTACGCCGACCCCGCCCAGCCCGACATCTCCGGCATATGGCAAGTGACCGGCTGGTTCAGCTTCTCCGCGGACAAGGCGATCCCCAAGCTGAGGCCGCCCTACGACGGACTCTACGCCAAGCGTACGACGGCCTTCAACGCCGGCAAGCCGATCGACGACGTCACCGCCGACTGCCTGCCGCCCGGCATGCCGCACATCCAGGTGGTGCCCTATCCGTTCGAGATCATGCAGACCCCCGGGCGGGTGACCATGCTGTTCGAATACGCCGGCCAGGTGCGCCGCATCTATCTGGATGGCGGCCAGCCCAAGGAGCCCGACCCCACCTACTATGGAACCTCGGTCGGACGCTGGGACGGCGACACCCTGGTGGTGACCACCAACAACATCCGCGAAGACACCCAGGACGACTTCTCGGGCCTGCCGCACTCGGACGCCCTGACCATCACCGAACGCTTCCACCGGACCGCTCCCGATACGCTGGAGGATCGGATCACCCTGGACGATCCCAAGGCCTATGCCGAGCCCTTCACCTCGACCCGCGTCTACAAGCTGCATCCTGCGTGGACCATCGGCGAGTACGTCTGCGAGGAGAACAACCGCAACCAGATCCAGGCCAACGGCGTGACCGGCTTCGGCGTGCCGACGGCCTCGAAATGATGGAGCGCCCAGTGCACCTGAGCCGCCTGATCGGACTTGTCCTGGCCCTGGCCGCCCTCCCGGCCGCACCGGCTCTGGCGCATCACTCCTTCGCCATGTTCGACCGGGAGCACGCCACGCCCATGACCGGCGTGATCAAGGACTTTCAGTGGACCAATCCCCACGTCTGGATCCAGGTGCTGGTTCCCGACGCCAAGGGCGCGCCCCAGGAATGGGGCGTCGAGTGCACGAGCGTGAACTTCCTGCGCCGCGAGGGCTGGGAGAAGGACAGTCTCAAGCCGGGCGACAAGGTCAAGCTGATGATCTTTCCGCTGAAGGACGGCTCCCACGGCGGCCAGCTCAACAAGCTGGTCGAGCTGAACGGCTCGACGGCCTCGCTGCCGGGGTATCAGTAGGGCCCGGCCAGGCTCACTGGAACAGCTTCAGATCGATGGAATCGGCGACGGCGTGATAGCCGGCGTCGCTGCCATGCAGATGGTCGCCGGCATGAAAACCATCGCGGATGCGGGCCGGATGCTTCGGGTCGCGCATCGCCGCGTCGAAGTCCAGCACGCCGTCGAAGGCGTGGCCGGTGCGGATCCAGTGGTTCACCGCCTCACGCACCCTGTCGCCCTCCGGCGAGGCATAGGCCGCCCCCTCATAGGGCGCGATGGTGGCGCCGTAGATCTTCGCCCCTCGCTCATGGACGCGGGCGATCATCTGGCGGTAGCCGGCGATCAGGTCCTCGGCCGTCGGCGGCGGGCCGGCGCCCGCCGGCATGAACTTGGCCATCGGCCCGTCCTTGGCGGCGTAGCCGATGCCGATGTCGTTGATGCCCTCGAACACGATGACATAGGCCAGGCCCGGCGTGGCCAGCACGTCGCGATCGAAGCGGGCCAGGGCGCTCACCCCGGCGCCGTCGCCGAGCACACGGTTGCCGCTGATGCCTTCGTTGGCGACGTAGACGGCGGGGCCGCCGCGCTTGATCAGCCGATCGGCCAAAAGGTCCGGCCAGCGATGATTGGCGTTCGGCGTCGAGCCCACCCCATCGGTGATGGAGTCACCGAAGGCCACGATGGTCTTGGCCGGACCGTCGCTCGCCACCTCGACGGCCGAGATCATGGCGCGCTGCTGCAGCGGCTTGGCGCCGGGGAGGCTGGCCGCCCCCGTGGCGTCTCCCTCCGCCAGATAGCCGGCCTGCATGGCGGTGGCGTGGCAGGTGCAGGCGTCGACCTGACCGGGCAGATAGAGGCTGATAGCGAGGCTGGCGAGCGGCGCGGCCTTCATGTCGACCGCGTCGCTGAGCAGCGGGGCGCCCGCCAGGATCACCGCCGTGGGCTTGCCGCCGAAGGTAAGCACATGATCGGAGCCGGGCCGGATCGAGCCGCCCTCCGCGGCCAGCGCCAGGTGAGCCGCGCCCACCTGCACCGGCGCGGCGCCATATTCATTGGTGAAGCGGACCCGCACCTTGGAGCCGCCGCCGCTGAGCCTGACGATCTGGCGCAGCGTCTGATCGTGGAAGGTCGGACTGCCGGGGAAGCGGCCGCCCGATGGAGTCGGCGCCTGGGGCGACACCGCCCAGCTCCTGGCCCAGTTCATGGCGGAGGCCGGCGAGCCGGCGATCAGTGCGGCGAGCGCACCCACGAGGACGATGGGTTT